>NZ_DATIND010000063.1 GCF_035474595.1 Longimicrobium sp. | reverse complement strand
CCACTCGTCCAGCCGGAGCCGCTGTTCGAGCGCGGCGTCGCCGCGGACGAGGTTGGCGCGGAGGTCGGCGAGGAAGGCCTCGGTGGTCATCGGCTGGAAGGCGTGCCGGTCGAAGTACGAGCGCAGGTACGCGTCCCAGCGCTCGCGGCCCACGGCGGCTTCGACGGTGCGGAGGAAGGTGGCGCCCTTTTCGTAGGCGATCTCGGTCATCCCCGCGTCGGGGTCGCGCCCGGCCAGGTCGATGTGCAGGCGCGAGTCCGGCGACTGGGGGCCGCCCACGCTCTCGATCTCGCCCTGGAGCTCCTGCCACCCCAGGCTCGCCAGCATGGCGGCGCGCTCGCGGCCGTAGAGCGCCTCCATGATGCGGTTCTCGAAGTAGGTGGTGAAGCCCTCGTTGAGCCAGAAGTCGCTCCAGGTGGCGTTGGTCACCAGGTTGCCGGACCAGGAGTGCGCCAGCTCGTGCGCCACCAGCGACACCAGCGAGCGGTCGCCGGCCAGCACGGTGGGCGTGGCGAAGGTGAGCCGCGGGTTCTCCATCCCCCCGAACGGGAACGAGGGCGGCAGCACCAGCAGGTCGTAGCGCCCCCAGCGGTACGGGCCGTACAGCCGCTCGGCCGCGTCCACGAAGCGCTCCAGCTCGGCGAACTCGCTGGCGGCGCGCTCCAGCACCGCGGGCTCGGTGTACACGCCGGTGCGCGGCCCCAGCTGCCGGAAGGCGATGTCGCCCACGGCCAGCGCGATCAGGTACGGCGGCACCGGGTGGTCCAGCCGGAAGCGGAAGGCGTGGCGCCCTTCCCCCGCCGGCTCGCCCCGCGGCGTCAGCATCTCTGCGCTCATCACCGCCGTCAGCCCGGCGGGCACGGTGATGCGGGCCGCGTACGTCTGCCGGATCCCCGGGCTGTCCTGCGTGGGGATCCAGGTGCGGGTGAGGATCGACTCGCCCTGCGAGAACAGGTACGGGTGCCGCTTCCCCGCCGTCTGCTCGGGCGACAGCCACTGCAGCGCCGCGGCGCCGGGGGTGGTGGCGTAGCGCACCACGATCCGCCGCGTCCCCGCCGGGAGCGCCACGGTGAGCGGGCGGCCGAGGATCGAGTCCGCCTGCCCCAGCGTCCACCGTAGCGGCTGACCCGCCGCGTCGGTCACCTGCTGGATGGCCAGGTTCTTCGTGTCGAGCACGATCTCGCCGGCTCCGGGTGCGGCCTGCACGTCCAGCGCGGCGGTGCCGCCGATCGTCTTCGCGGCGAAGTCGGTGGCCAGGTCCAGCTCCACGTGCGTCACCCGCGCCACCTCCGGGCGCGCGAACGAGTGCACGTCGCGCGGCAGCGGCGCCATCGCCCCCGCGGCGGCGGACGGGGGCGCGCCCGGAGCCGGAGCGGTCGCGGGCGCGGGCGCCGCGCAGGCGGCGGCGCCCAGGGAAAGGAGCGCGGCGAATGGGGCCGCGGATCGGAAGATCATGCGCTGCAAGTCCTTGCGTTCGGTCGGTTCACGCGGGTTCCAGCCTGTGCGGTGAGACGATGCAGATACCGCGCGAGCGCCGCGAAGGTCCACCGGCGCCTGATGGTGAATCACCCCGAAGGCCACGAAAAGCGGGCCCCCGCGCGACGCTCGCGCGGGGGCCCGGTTCATGTCGCCGTGACCGCGGTCAGGCGCCGGTCTGCGGCGCGCTGGCCGTGGCGGGGGCGCCGGTCGCGTCCACGGCCGCCGCCTGGACCACCGGTCCGCACGGCTCGGGGAAGACGTCCAGGCTGGTGCCGCAGGGCGGGCACCGGTCGATGCACTCCTGGGCGAGCTGCTTCAGCTTGTCGCACGGATACGGCGGATCGTCCGGGCACGGGTTCACCTGGTCGTCGCACTTGCACTGCGGCAGCACCGGCTGGCTGGGCGCGCACAGCTCGAACGCGCCGCCGCAGATGCTGGCCAGCTGGCGCAGCACCAGGCAGGCCACCACCTGCCCCAGCTTCAGCCCCGCCTCGTGGTCCGAGCGCCAGTGCACGCCCGCCCACAGCCGCGCCATCCCGATGTTGTCGGCCATGTTGCGCACCTCCTGGCCGATCGTCGTTCCCGCCACGCAGTTGCCCAGCACCGGCGGCGTGGCGTCGTTGCCGAAGAAGAAGCCCAGGATGGTGCTGGCCGCGCCCGAGTAGGTGCTGTGGCCCGACGGATACGCCGGGTGCCGCGGCGTGCCGGGGCTGAACGCCGGGTTCGGCGCGCAGGGGCGGGCGTCCGGGCAGGTGTAGTAGTTGGGGTTCAGCTCGTCGGGCCGGTCGAACAGCACGTTGAAGGCAATGCCGTTGCGCGCGGCGAACTCCACGGGCCGCTCGCGGCGCGAGGTGAGCGGGCGCGGGCTCAGCCACTTGTAGTACCACGCCGCCTGCAGCGCGCTGGCGATGGCCACGTCGAGCGCCGCCCAGATCAGCGCCTGCCGCGGCGGACTCCAGGTGCGCGTGGTGATCAGGTAGTTCAGCGCGTGCCGGTGGAACAGCCCCGGCGTCTCGTTCTCGAACGCGCGGGCCAGGCCGCGGCCGGTGCGGATGACCTGCTGGCCGGGCAGGCGCGTGACCTCCACGGCACCCAGCGGGGGCGGCTGCAGGTTCAGCAGCCGGCTGATGGGCGCGCGGCACCCGAACGCCATCGGCAGCTTCTCGATGGGCTTGCACGGCCACTCGGTCAGGATGGGGCATCCGCCGGTGGGGTTCACCAGGCTGCACGGCTCGTCGCGCAGCTTCTGCAGCGTCAGCAGCTCCTCGATCTCCTTCTGGATGATGTCCTTCCCCTCGGTGGTGCAGGGGTCCGGGTACGGCGGGAAGTAGCCGGGGTTGGCCGGGTCGTCGGTGATGGCGAGGAGCTCCCGGATGGAAACCAGCCGCAGCTGCGGGCAGTGGTTCCAGAAGCTCGACAGCGGCTCTACCTGCGGCCCCTTGAGCGCGTACTCGTGCACGTCACACGGGTAGGGAGTGTCGACACAGGTCATGGGGAACCTCCGGGGTGCAGGTTAACAGATACAACAGAACGAGACCTAATTAATGTTAAAACTGTTAAGGAGAGATGTAAAGCTCTTCCGCCAGACTTACCGGGATTCGCCTGCCGCGGCGGATTTTGCGGGCTGAGGTCGTGCGGAGAAAAACACAAGCGACACAGGAACTTGCCCGTGTCGCTTCAGAAGGAGCAGGGTAGGTCGGGAGCGGATCCGCGGTGACTGGTGGCTCCCGGTCTACCTGTTAAGCATGTGTGTTCTGCCCGCACCCGCGCCACTCAGTCCGGCGTCCGGGCCGGTCCGCCCGCCGCTCGCGGGCAGCGCGTCACCGCAGCCCGGTGGCGATCGCCACGGCGACGGCGATGAATCCCAGCGCGAAGAGCGCCGCCCAGAGCGGGAGGATCATCTTCATCCACTTCTCGTAGGGCACCCCGGTCGCGGCCAGGATGGCCATCAGCGCGCCGTTGGTGGGCGTCACCATCTCACACATCCCCGCGCCGTACTGGTAGGCGAGCACCACCACCTGCCGCGCCATCCCCAGCAGGTCGGCCAGGGGAACGAGCACCGGCATGGTCAGCACCGCCTGCCCGCTGGCGCTGGGGACGGGGAAGTGCACCAGCGTGTGCACCAGCATCATCCCCCCCGCCGACGCGAGCACGGGAACGTGCGCCAGTGGCGTGAAGAGCGCGTTCACCACCGTGTCCACCACCTTGCCGTGCTCCAGGACCACGGTGATCGCCCGCGCGAAGCCGATCAGCAGCCCCGCATACGCCATCGCCCGGAAGCCGTCCACGAACGATTCTGCGGTGCCGCCCACGCCCAGCCCGCCCACGATCCCCGCCAGCACGCCCATCACGAAGAAGATGGCCGCCATCTGCGAGAAATCCCACCCCAGCGCGAACACGCCGTAAACGAACACCACGAACGTCGCCAGGATCAGCAGCAGGATGGCGATGCTGCGCCCGCCCGCCGCGCTGCCCGCTTCCTCGCCGGCGGCCTCGGGCTCCGTCCGCGTCCGATTCGCGTACCGCATCGTCCCCCAGATCCAGATGGCCAGCGCGGGGAGCATGAACGCCATGCGGAACCCGGTGCCGGAGAGCACGGGGATGTGCGCCAGCTTCTGCGCGATCCCCACCTGGAACGGGTCGATGGGCCCGAACGCCGCGCCCACCACCGCCGCGCCGATGCTCATCGCCACCGCCACCATCGGCTGGTAGCCCAGCCTCCGCGTCAGCAGCAGCAGCGCGGGGACCAGGGCGATGATCTCCTCCTGCATGTGTTCCAGCGCGCCGCCGGTGGCGAAGGCCAGGGAGACGACGGGGATGACCAGCGCCTCGCGCCCGCGCAGGACGCGCAGCAGCGCGTCCATCCCCCGCGTCAGCGCGCCGGTCTTCTCCACCACCGCGAAGGCGCCGCCGACCAGGAACACGAAGAAGATGACGTCGGCCGCCTCGATCATCCCCTGCGGGATGGAGACGACGGCGTCGAACGGCCCCACCGGCTGCGGGGCGACCGTGTGATACGTGCCCGCCACCACCACGTCGCGGCCGGTGACGGGGTCGTGCGTGCGGCCGTACTCGCCCGCGGGAAGCACCCAGGTCAGCAGCGCCGCCAGCAGGACGCCGCCCACCAGCAGGATCAGCGGGTGCGGAAAGCGGACCCGCGCGATGCGGGACAGGAGCGTGCCGGAGGGCTGGGCCTGGGCCATGGCGACGGAAGCGGGACGGGTGGGTTTGGATGCGGCTGGGCGGCGCCAACTTAAGCCCCATCGCCGCGCGTTACCAGACTCCGGCGGAGATGCACTTCGCAGCGGCTTCGGCGACGGAGCTCACGGCGAGAATTTTGCGGCGGGTTTCGTGTGCATCACCTCTCTTCCCTTCCCCATCCTCATCCCCCGGAGGGCATCATGAAGAAGCGCAAGCTGGAGATCGACAGGCTGTCGGTGGAGTCGTTCGACACCTCCGCGACAGGCGCCACGCGCGGCACCGTGCGCGCGCACGACCTGAGCGAGTTCCCCTGCACGTGGGACACGTGCTACAAGAGTTGCGGCTGGAGCGACATCGACTGCCAGACCCAGGGCTGCCGCACCGACTGGCAGACCTGCGGCCAGTTCGGCTCCTGCTGCCCCGCCATCTGCGAGTAAGCGAAGGCAGCGGCGCGAAAGAGCCCGGCCGGGACGCGACCCCCGGCCGGGCTCTTCAAGTGTGATGATGATGTCAGGCCGCGCGTTCGGCGGGTTTTGGAAGCAACTCGCAAAGCACCGCGGCGACGATCTTCACGGCTTCGGTAAGCTCCGTCGCCGTGGCCTCGTACCCGTGCAGCACTCGCCGGTGCACCTCGAGCGCCATCTTCAACGGCTCGTATGCTTCCCGCGGGACCAGCCCCTGGTCGTGCAGAATCGGGATCAGCGAGGCCGCGGGGAGGAGGTCCACCGGGATCGCGTTGTCCACCGCGATCCGGCGGAGGAGCCCTTCCAGGGTGGACCAGAGCCCCAGGAGCGCGATGGACGGGGACACCTCGTCCGCCAGCCGCATCGCTGCGTCCACGCTCCGCGCCAGCGACGCCCACGATGGCGGATCGCCCTGCATCCCCGGCGCGTCGTGCGGCACCACGTCTTCGGTGGAGATCAGGTAGAAGTGCCAGCCGGGATGCTTGCGGATCTCGTCCGAGCGCTGAATCAGCCGGTCGGCGGGAAGCCGGCGGCCGTCGCGCACTTCGAAGACGTGATTCTCGGCGCCGCGCCGGGCCAGCATCGCGGGGCGGTAGCGGCCGAAGTACCCGGTATCGAACGGAAAGTCCTCCGGGTCCGGGCGCTCGACGACTTCGTAGCCCTCGCGCTCCCAGCGCTCACGCAGCTGCTGCACCTTGGCGGAGACGGCGTCCATGATCATAGCAGATCCCGTAGCCTGGCCGTTTTCTGGACGCGCACGTACACGCAATCCTCCTTCGTTTTCCATGCCTTGCGGAGGAGGTCCGGAAGGCCTTCGTCGGGCACTTCGTCCGCCCACGTCCTCCGGTGGGCCGCCACGTCGCTGACCATCTCGTCGTCGCCGTAGAACACGCCCACCAGCGCGTCCTGGATCGGCTTGATGACGTTGTCCACGTCGATCGGCGAGCGCACGCCGCTGACGAAGACGATGGTCAGCCGCGCGTCGAAGCCGGTGAAGGGAAACGTCCCGGGCGAGACGCGGTTCGCTGCCCGCTCCACGTTCACCTGCCAGTCGCGGTATGCCTCCCGGTTGCGCGCGTGAACCGAGGCGGGGCGGCCGGGGATCACGAACTCGTAGCTCTGCACCGTAGAGGCGGGTTCGGGGTCCAGGGTCGCGCCGCGGACGTGAACGAATCTGCACACATTGCGTACGGTGTCAAGCGTTAGTTCCCCAAGCGAGCGGAAGCGGCCACCGGCGGAACACTCTCGTCGGGATGCGGGTCCGTCGGGGACGCCGTGCAAAAGAAAGCTCCTCCCCCGCGTCCCGGCGCGGAGGAGGAGCATGGATGCCAGCGCGCGTCCTGTCAGCCGGCGAGGGCGAGCATCTGCGGGGTGATGTCGCGCTCGTCGATGCGCAGGGCCACGAGCGAGAGCGAGCCCGTGTTCTCCTTCGCGCGGCGGAGCGCCTCGTCCAGCTGGCCCATCGTCTCCACCGTGGTCCCCCATCCCCCGCCGAAGACCTCGGGGAGGGCGGCGTAGTTCCACCGGTGCAGGAGGTCGAAGGCCTCGGCATCTTCCCCCTGCGTGAAGAACTTCACGTTCACGAACGCCTGCTCGATGCCGTACAGCGCGTTGTCGAAGACGAAGACGATGGCGCCGTGCTTCGCGCGCACCACGTCGGAGAGCGCCTGGCACACCATCTGGAACCCGCCGTCGCCGCTGAAGACGACGGCGCGCCGCGACGGGTCGGCGAACCCGACGCCCAGGCACGCGCCCGTGGTGTAGCCGATGGAGTTCCACGCCGCCTGCGCGATGAAGCCGTCACGCCGGTCCACGGGAAGCTCGGCGGCCGAGTACAGCGCGATCGTCGTGTCGGCCATCAGCACCATCGACTCGTCCACCCAGTCGCGCATCCGCGCGAAGAACCCGTCGTACGTCACCGGCGGATCCTCCGCTTCGGCGACGCCGCCCGCCGACTTCGCCATCAGCATCGGCGGCGCGGCCACGGCGCAGAGAAGCGCGACGGCGTCTTCCGGCGCGCCGTACTTCTTCGCGCGCAGGCGGCGGAGCAGCCCCTCCATGAAGGCCTTCAGCGGCGCGCAGTCCCACACGCTGGTACCCACGCGGACCGAGTTCTCGCAGGCCAGCGTCATGGTGCCATAGCTCTTCTTCACGAGATCGAGGAAGTCGTCCGTCACCAGGGTGCCCAGACCCAGCACCCAGTCCGCCGTCTCCATCAGCGCCCTGGTCTTCTCGTTCGCCGACGCGCCGTCGTAGCACCCCACGAACCCGGGCGTGTTCTCCGGCACCAGCCCCTTCCCCAGCAGGTCGGAGGCGAAGGGGAAGCCGGTTTCCTCCACGATCTCCAGCAGCAGGTCCTGCAGCCCGAAGCGCTGCACCTCCATCCCCGCCCAGATCACCGGGCGCTCCGCCTTCCACAGGTGCTCCAGCGTGGCGTCGAGCGCGGCGTCGACCGACCCCTGCAGCGTGGGGAGCGGGCCGGGGCGGAGCGCGTGATGCGGCGCGGCGCACGGCAGGTTCCACACGTTCTGCAGCACCTCGACGTAGACCGGCCGCCGCCAGGTGAGGCAGGCCTCCAGCGCGCGGTCGATCAGCCCCGGCGCGGTGAGCGGGTCGCGCACCACCACGCGCGCGACCGTCACGTTCTTCACCGAGTCCTCGTCGGCGCTCAGCGTACCGGTGGAGTGGTGGAAGAGCACGCCCTCGCGCCGCTCGGTGGTGCGCGACTGCGAGGCGGGGCTCCCGACGACCAGCACGACGGGGACCTCCTCGACGTACGACCCGGCCAGCGCGTTCAGCAGCGAGAAGGTACCCACGCCGAAGGTGACGCACGCCGCGCCGGCCCCGCGGAGCCGCGCGTACGCGTCGGCCGAGTAGCCGGCCACGAGCTCGTTGGTGGTCCCCACGCGGGCGATGCCGAGGCCGGGATCGCCGTCGATGGTGCTCAGGAAGTGGCCCGCGTAGTCGCCGGGCACGGCGAAGATGTGGCCGACGCCCATCTCCGCCAGCCGCTGCGCCAGGTAGCGCGAGACGGTGCAATGCGGCGCGCCCGCATGGCTCTCCGCGCTCATGGGCCCATCTCCGTGTCGTAGTACGACTTGGGGATGAACGACGGGCGGGAGAGGCCGAAGTGCTCCTTCAGCATCAGCTCCGCCGTCTGCAGCGCGCCCTCCACCCAGCCCTGGCCGATGGAGTACGCCTCGCCGCAGATGTGCACGTTCTCGCCCTCGATGCCGCGCATCCGCGGCATGATCTCCCAGAACTTCTCGCCGGCCTTCCAGGCGTGCCAACCGGCGCCGTACGGGTCGTCGCTCCAGTCGTGGTAGATGGCGGTGTAGGGCTCGGGAACGAACTTCAGCCCGTGCACCTCGCGCACCTGCTCCTGCGCGGCCTGCACCATGTTGGCGGTGATCTGGAAGCGGTGCGGGCGCACCGCCTCGCCCTCCACGAAGCGGTTGGCCGGGCTGCCGGGCGCTCCCGTGAACGGCTCGCCCTCTTCCAGCGCCTTCCAGAAGGGCAGGCTTCCCAGGTCGTTGTAGCTCACCATCAGCAGCGAGTTGTGGTTCTCGGGGTCGCCCTCGGGCATCTCGCTCTCGGTCTGGAAGTAGTACGTCTGGCGGATGGGCATGTCGGTGATGGTGCGCCCCGCGTCCAGCCCCAGCGAGCGCCACCAGGGGTACGGGTAGCCCAGGAACATCTTGAAGGCGGCCTGGCTGATCACCGCCTCCAGGTCGTGGCGCAGCTCCCGGTCGCGCTCCAGCCGGTTCCAGCGGATCAGCTCGATGGAGCGCCGCGGCAGCGCCAGCACCACGCGGTCGGCGTCGACCAGCACCTCGTTCCCGTCGCCCGCGCCCTCGGCGTCGGGATCGTCGGCGAAGGCGTCCGCGCGGCCCACGTCGCGCGTGCGGCCGCCCTCGTCCGTCGTCGTGCGCGCGAAGCAGAGGGCGTACTGCTGGTCCGACGCGCGGCGGCCGAACGAGTCCAGCCGGTGGTTCATGTGGATCTCGCCGCCCAGGCGGACGAACTCTTCGGCCACGGCGCGGGGGAGCTCCTCGTAGCCGTCCACCAGCGTGTAGTACTTGTTGCTGGGGTCGTACTCGTTGATGGGGAGCGAAAGCGGCGCCGTGGAGTTGGCCACGTTGGTGTAGTAGCCGCCGGCGTCGTTCATGTACTGGTACGCTTCGCTGCTCAGCACGCGGTACAGCAGGTTCCAGAACCCGATCCTGTACAGCGGCGTGCCGTCCAGCACCGGCACCGTCCACCAGTCCTGCGCGCTCAGCTCGCTGTTGAACGGGAGCAGGCTGTCCTGCACCCACTGCTGCAGCTGGTCGGGGTTCATCCCCTGCTCGTCGGGGTTCAGCAGGTACGGCACCTTCTCGGGATCGTTCAGGTCCTTCACGCGCAATTGGCGCCGGCGCAGGTACATCAGGTTGTTGGCGCCGCCGTCGGCGCCCATGGGAAATTCGCGGGTGGAGAGCCGCAGGTGGTCGATGAGGCCCACCACGATCTCGTGCGACTTCAGCCAGCGCATGCCGCCCAGCTCGGCCTTGATGCTCGGCATTCCCGGCATGGGGTAGCTGTACAGCCGCCCGCCGATGCGGTTGCCGTACTCGAACAGCGCCACCTTCAGCTCCGGCCTGGACTGCTTCAGCCGCCAGGCGGTGTACACGCCCGAGATTCCGCCGCCGATCACGGCCACGTCGTAGTGCCGGCTTCCCTTCTCGAACGGCTGGAACGGCTGGTGGGACAGGATGCGTTTGGTCACCTGGACTTCGTCCTGTTGAAGGGAGATGGAGATCGGCGGACGAGAGGGCGTCCGGCGGATGGAGAGGGGTAGAGGCGGGCAGCATCGACGCGCCATCGCGCGCACGTTTCTGGATGATACGGATTTCGGTAGCAGTTTGCAATGAACCTCTCTCCCGCCTTGTATTTCTGCCATTCGCCGCGGCACATCTGAGTCCCCGTTTCCGTCATCCGACGAGTCGGCGGAGCCAGCGAAGCTTTTTCTCCGTCGACTCCGCCGGCCCCGTGTGAGTCCCCGCGGTTTCGGTTGTAGATCGGCGGCGATTCCGTTATTCTCCGCGATTCTTCATCGCCCGTTGCGCGCGTCCGGAACGACGCGCATCCGACCCTCGCCGGACCGAACGTGGAAACGACCAACGCCGCCGAAAACGCATCCCCCGCCGCGGAGTTCGCGGAGCGCGAGGGGCTGGACTTCATCCGCCAGATCGTCGCGGACGACCTGCGCGCGGGGAAGCACCAGTCCATCGTCACCCGCTTTCCGCCGGAGCCCAACGGATACCTGCACATGGGCCACGCCAAGTCGCTGGTGCTGAACTTCGGCATCGCGGCGGAAACGGGCGGCGTGTGCCACCTGCGCTTCGACGACACCAATCCCGAGACGGAGGACGTGCACTACGTCGAGTCCATCATCGACGTGGTGAAGTGGCTGGGGTGCGAGTTCGGCCGGCACCTGTACTTCGCCGCCGACTACTTCGACCGGATGTACGCCTACGCCGAGTTCCTGATCGGCCAGGGGAAGGCGTACGTCGACAGTTCGAGCGAGGAGGAGATCCGCGAGGCGCGCGGCACGGTGAACGAGCCGGGGCGCCCCACGCGCTTCCGCGACCGTGCGCCGGAGGAGAGCCTGGCGCTGTTCCGGCGGATGAAGGCGGGGGATTTTCCCGACGGCAGCCACGTCCTCCGGGCGAAGATCGACCTGGCCGCGCCCAACATGCTGCTGCGCGACCCCATTCTCTACCGCATCCGCCACGCGCACCACTACCGCACCGGCGACCGGTGGTGCATCTACCCGCTGTACGACTACGCGCACCCCATCGAGGACGCCATCGAGGGGATCACCCACTCGCTGTGCACGCTGGAGTTCGAGATCAACCGCGCGCTGTACGACTGGGTGGTGGACGGCTGGCAGGACTTCGTGCGCGCCGAGGGCGGCACGCCGTCGCGGCCGCGCCAGTACGAGTTCGCGCGCGGCAACGTGGAGTACACCATCACCAGCAAGCGCAAGCTCCTGGAGCTGGTGAAGGGCGGCTACGTGAGCGGGTGGGACGATCCGCGCATGCCCACCATCGCCGGGCTGCGGCGGCTGGGGTGCACGCCCGAGGCGCTGCGCGCGTTCTGGGAAGCCGCGGGCGTCACCAAGGCCAGCCAGCGCATCGAGATCACGCGCCTGGAGCACGCCATGCGCGACGACCTGAACCACCGCGCGCCCCGCGTGCTCTGCGTGCTGCGGCCGCTGAAGGTCGTCATCACCAACTATCCCGAGGCGAAGACGGAGGAGCTGGACGCGCCGTACTGGCCGCACGACGTGCCCAACGAGGGGTCGCGTCCCCTGCCCTTCTCGCGCGAGATCTGGATCGACCGCGACGACTTCGCGGAGGACCCACCGAAGGGCTTCTTCCGCCTCTCTCCCGGCGCCGAGGTGCGGCTGCGCTACGCGTACGTCATCCGCTGCGACGAGGTGGTGAAGGACGACGCGGGCGAGATCGTGGAGCTGCGCTGCAGCTACGACCCGGCCACGCGCGGCGGCAACACGCCCGACGGGCGGCAGGTGAAGGGCACCATCCAGTGGGTCTCCGCCGCGCACGCGGTGCCCTGCGAGGTGCGGCTGTACGACCGCCTCTTCACCATCCCCGACCCGGACGCGGGCGAGGGCGAATTCAAGGATCACCTCAATCCCGCCTCGCTGGTCGTCATCAACGACGCGGTGATCGAGCCTTCCGTGCGCGGCGACGCGCCGGGGAGCCGCTACCAGTTCGAGCGCGTGGGCTACTTCTGCTCCGACATCGTCGAGTCGAAGCCGGAGTCGCTCGTCTTCAACCGCACGGTGACGCTGCGCGACACCTGGGGGAAGGCCTCGCAGGCCGCGCCCGCCGCGAAGCCGAAGCGCGAGAAGGCGCCGCGCGTCGCCGAGGCGGGCGAGCGGACGACGCCGCGCAGCAAGGCGCCGGCGTACGACACGCCGCGCTCGCCCGAGCTGGAGGCGCTGCGCACGCGCTTCGGGGCGGAGATGAAGTTGCCCCCCGAGGAGCTGGACGGCGTCACGCGCGAGCTGACCGTGGCCGTGATGTTCGAGGACGCGGTGAAGGCGGGGGCGAGCCCCAAGGCGGCCGCCAACTGGATGATCCACGAGCTGCCGCGGGAGATCGGCTCGCGCACGATCGACAACCTGCCGTTCAGCGGCGGCGAGCTGGGCGAGCTGGCGGTGATGGTGGAAGACGGCACCCTCTCCACCTCGGCCGCGCGCCAGGTGCTGGCCGGGATGGTGAACGCCGGCGGCCACCCGCGCGCGATCGTGGAGCGCCTGGGCCTGCGCCAGGTGAGCGACGAGGCGTCCATCGCGCCGGCGGTCGACCAGGTGATCGCCGCCAACCAGGGCAAGGCGGACGAGTACCGCGGCGGCAAGACCGGCCTCCTCGGCTTCTTCGTGGGCCAGGTGATGCGGACGACGGGCGGCAAGGCCAATCCCGAGCTGGTGAACCGCCTGATCCGCGAGCGGCTGGGCGGCGGATCCTGATCCGGAGCCTTCACCGGCGGATCTGCTTGCGGCGCGGAGACGTTGGGATCGTCTCCGCATCGTTTTACTCAGGCATGAATCACATTACAGGACAATTTGCAGTTGACGGATCATCCCGTCAGGGGGTAGCTTCATATGTTTCCCCCCTGACGGTTCTTCCCCTGATCCCGCAATGGTGCTCCATGAAGCTGAAGCTCAAGATCGAAGACCTGGCGATCACCTCGTTCGAGACACATTCCGCCCGGAGCGCGCGCGGTACGGTGCACGCCCGCATCTCCGCCGATACCGGCGAGGCGACCTGCGCCGGATGGGGCGAGCAGTGCGGCTGGACGGCGCAGCTCACGATCTGCTATGGGGCGTGCGACGGGGTTTCCGGGCTCAGCTGCGCCTGCGCCACGATGGGCTGCACCGCCGATCCGCGCGACTTCCGGTGCTACGTCGACTCGGTGAACGTCTGCCCCGAGACGATCGAGGCGAACTGCTGAGGCGCGACGTTCCGCTCGTCGCACGCACAACCGCTGCAGCGGCGAAGGCGCTCACCCTTTCGGGCGGGCGCCTTCGCCGCATCTTGACGGGGCGAGCGGAATCGAGGGGATGAAGCTGCGCGGAGGATGCGGATGGCGGAGTGGGATGCGGAGATCGTCGTCTCGCCCGGATTGGCGCGGGAGCTGATTCGCGAGCAGTTTCCGGGGCTGGGGCGCACGGTGGAGCCGTTCGGGAGCGGGTGGGACAACACCGCGTACCTGGTGGACGGCGAGCTCGTCTTCCGCTTCCCGCGGCGCGGGATCGCGGTGGCGCTGATCGAGACGGAGGCGCGCGTGCTTCCGCGCATTGCGCCGCATCTGCCGCTTCCCATCTCCTGCCCCGCGTGGATCGGCGCGGGGACGGAGCGCTTTCCGTGGCCGTTCGCCGGATACCGGCGGCTCGCCGGCCGCACCTCCGCGTCCGTGGAGCTGACGCCGGACGAGCGCCGCGTGGCCGCGGCTCCGCTCGCCGAATTCCTGCGCACGCTGCACGCGATTCCGATGGACGGGCTGGCGCTGCCGGGCGACGACTTTCACCGCACGGACTTCACCCGGCGCATGCCGAAGCTGGCGGCGGCCCTGCGGGAACTGGAAGATGCGGGGATCGTCGCCGGCGCACGCCGGTGGCTGCGGCCGTTCGAGGCGGACGATCTCCCCGCGCCGGCCGCGCGGCCCGTCCCCGTGCACGGCGACCTGTACGAGCTGCACATCCTCGTGGACGACGCGCACCGCGTCAGCGGCGTGATCGACTGGGGCGACGTGCACGCGGGCGATCCGGGGCTCGACCTCTCCTTCCTCTACCGCTTCTTCCCCGCCGCCGCGCGCGACGATTTCCTGCGCGTCTACGGCGACGTGGACGCGCGCACGGCGCGGATGGCCCGGCTGCGCGCCGTCTACCATGCGGTCGTCATCACGCAGTACGCGCACTCGATCGGCGACGCGACGCTGCTGCGCACCGCGCGCACTTCGCTGGATTACGTGCTGGAGGAGTGAGCCGCGGGCGCGGCGGGGACGAGCAGCTCGCCGATGGGACGGGCGCGGGTGCGCAGCTCGCGGTCGGCGCGGGAGGTGAGCAGGCGCAGGTCGCGCGGGCGCACCAGCCCGGACGCGCGGCTCCGCGCGGGGACGATGCCGCCGGGATCGGCGCCGTGCTGCCGCGCGACCAGGACGCCGAGGGTGTAGCGGCTCACCGCCTCCGGGCCGGCCAGGTGCCAGAACCCGGCGCGCGCGTCCGCCGGGAGCGCGCCGCAAGCTCCCACAGCATCGCGGCCAGGTCTCCGTCCGCGATCGGGCAGCGCAGCTCGTCCACGAATAGCCGGACCGGCTCGCCACCGCGCAAAGCGTCGAGGATCCACGCGCTCCCGCCGTCCGGCGGATCCGCTCGGACGATCAGCGAGGTGCGCACGATGGCCGCGTCCGGCATCCGCCCGCGGACGAAGCGCTCCGCGACCGTCTTCCACCGCCCGTACTCGTGCACCGGCGCGGGCTCGTCCGTCTCGGCCCAGGGCGCGCGCTCGCCGTCGAACACCACGTCGCTGCTGATGTGGACCAGCGCCGCGCCCGTCGCCGCGCAGGCGAGCACCACGCTCTCGGTCGCCCGCCCCACGTCGCGCTCGGCCGTCGCCTGCGCGTACGCGGTGTGGATCACCAGCTCCGGGCGCACGCGATCGAGCAGCGCCGCCGTCGCCGCCGCGTCCGAGAGCTCGACCGTGTGCGCCCGCGCGGGTGCGGGGACCGGCGTGGTACGCTGCGTTGCGTGCAGCTCCACGCCCGCCGGCGCGCTCGCGATCAGCGCCCGGCCCAGCAGCCCGGCGCCTCCCGTGATCAGAATCCGCATCCGGAAATCAGGTGAGATGAATTCGGTAGATGATTATCAGCGCCGCGGATGCGAAATTCTCGTCAGATCGGATCGAGCGGCAGAGGCGGAGCGAATCCGTTCCCTCGCCCCAGCAGCGCGGTGAGGATGCGGCGGGCGCCGGCGTAGATTCCGGGCGCCTCGCTCTCCCGCGGCCCGGCGACGTTGAGGGTGCGCACGCTGGCCACCTGCAGCCAGCGCCGGAGCGCGCCGGCGTCCTCCAGCGCGCCCGCGTGGAAGGTGTAGAGGGGCTTCCCCAGCCTGCGCGCGGCCTCGCGGGTGAGCTCCGTCCCCGCGCTCTCGGCGCCGGAGGCGAGGATCAGCGTGGCGTCGGAGTCGCGCACGTTCCACTCGGTGCGCTGCGCCGGATCGGCGGACGGCGTCTCGCGCAGCGGATAGCGCGCATCGATCGGCCCGTCCTCCGCCCATCGTCCCGCCGGGCACCATCCCCCGCACGCCATTCCCAGCTCCATCGCCACGTCCAGCGCCGCGCGGTCCACGCCCGTCTGCCCCCCGCTGACGATCTTCATCTGCCGAACGCCGTTCCTACGTGTCCGCGCGGTAGAAATGGAAGCCGGGGATGACGGTCTTCGCCGGTCCGAACGCGACCTGGTTGATCTCGCCGCGCCCGTTCGGGACGAGCGACCATGCGAGGCCGGAGCCATGTTTCTTCACCAGCTCCAGGTATTCGCCGACGCCTTCCCACGTGGTGTCGCCGTTCAGATAGTAGCGGTTTCCCAGCCACTTCACCCAGATCCAGTCGGCCGGCCCCTCCTCGTTGGCGCCGGCGATCGTCTCGCCGTCCACGCCCTCCTCGTGGAACTCGGCCAGCGCGGCGTTCAGGTCTTCGACGGAGATGGCGTTGGTGCGGCGGACGCGTTCCATCATGGGAAGAGCGGTGGTTGAGGATGCAGATGCAACGGGGGCGCCCACCAAAGCTGGCGGGCGCCCCCGGCGCATGCAATGGCGAAGTCTGCCGCCTACAGCCGGTACGCGCTGGTGACCAGGCGCTTCTCCTCCTCGCCCTCGATGAGCGCCTCGACCTCCACGTAGGGCTCCAGGCCGCTGCCGGAGAGCTTTTCGCGGAAGAGCTCGTCGAGCTGGAAGACGCCGGCGGAGTTGGACATCACGATGCGCAGGCGCACCGGCTTGTCCTCGCCGCTCTCGATGTGCACCGAGTCGATGGCCGCGGCGCTGATGGAGTGGATGCTCATCGTCCGCTCGATCCCCAGCGAGATGCGCGAGCGGCCCTTGGCCATGTCCAGCGCGTCGGACACGCGCACGATCCCCGCCTCGATGGTCAGCGGCTTGCCGCCCGAGCGGTGCGCGATGATGGCGTGCATGATCTCGGCGCGCAGGATGGTGGCCGTGCCCACGTCGTAGATGCCGTCCAGCAGCTCCCTGATCTTGGGCTGCGCCACGAACAGCGACATCTCCTCGTGGTTGCTGCGGTGCACGCTCATCCCCAGGTCGTGCATCAGGGCGGCCAGCATCACCACCACCTCGGCGTCCTCGTTCGTCATCCCGTAGTTGGTGACGACCGAGGGCTCCACGCCGTGCTCCACCAGCATGCGCAGGAGCTTCACGGCGATGTTCATCACGATCTTCACGTGCACGGGGCCGTGGTCGGTCATCCCCAGCCGCTCCACGGCGTTCACGTTGGCCGCCAGCCAGAGCGCGTACAGTTCGTCGTCGTGGTTGATGCGGTCGATGATCTGCGCGAGCTTCGGGTTGTTGCGGCTCGGCACGTTCAGCGCAAGCCGGTGCGAGAACCGCTCTTCCACCGTGCGTCCGAACGCCGCCCTCAGCTCGGCGGCGGTAACGGATTCTGCCATCGGGTGTTCCCTTCCTCTTCTTCTTCCGTGTGTGTCTTCGTTTCCGGACCTGCGACTGCAACTTCGTCCGGCTGCTCGTCACCCGCCGGTGCGTCTCCCTGTCAACGTGCGGGCCGGCTATGGATCCTTCGGCCTGCAAGCAACGGTGCGGCTTCGGATTACGATGTGGCCGGCCTCAGGATGACGTCCATTACGTCGGTGAAGGCCCACAAGCTTCAGCCTTCGTGCCCTGGGTGATACACCGCATCAATGCCTTCCGGCGATGATGGCGAGGACGACCTCGAGGACGATCAGGGCGATGATGGCGGCTTCCATCCACTCGGCGCGGGTGGCCACGGCCTGGTCGTACAGCGAGGTGTAGGTCTCGCGGATCAGCGCCAGCTTGCGGTCGATGGAGGCGGCCAGCGCGGGGATGCGGAAGAGCTCCGTGGCCGACGTGTACACGCGCGCCAGGTACACGTCCTCGGTCACCTTCAGCGCGTTCTCCACCTTCTCGGTGATCTCGCTGATCTCGGCCACCAGCGCGCGCATCTGGTTGGCGGCGCGCGAGTAGCGCCGCTGGAACAGCGCCACGCCGCGCCGCTGCACCGCCTCGGCCACGTCGTAGATGCGTGGAATCTCGCGGTCCAGCAGCGCGTCGTACACCCGCAGCTCCAGCAGCTGCGCGTTGGCCACCTCCAGCACGTCGGCCACGTCGTCGTCGTTGCCCGGCTCCAGCACCAGCGCGCGGTCCCAGGTCAGCACCACCACGTCGTCGGTGTAGTACGAGTGCGTGTACCGCATCGCCTCGGCGCGCGCGGCGGCGGAGAGCGGCCGCGCCTCCTGCGTGAGCAGCGGCACCAGGTCCACGACCTCGGCCAGCGGCCGGGCGGGCTTAGGATCCAGCTCGCGGAGGGTGACGATGGCGTAGTCCTCTTCCACGCGGATGGTGCTGGGGTCGTCCATCGCGGGGCGGATGGCGTCCAGGAGCGCGTCCAGCCGCTCGCGCCAGAAGCGCAGCGCCGCCGCCTCGCGCTCGGCCTCGCGCGCGAACGCCTCGAACCCGGGCCACGGCAGCGGCTCGGGGAGCAGCACCTCGAGGGAGACGGAGACGACGCCGAACGCGTGGATGCGCGCCGCCGCGCGGGTCGGGCAGCGGCGGCCGAGCACGTCCATGGGCGGCGCGGGAAGCTCGGTGACGACGGGGGGATCGCCGAAGGCGATGGCCTTGGGCTCCACGCGGGTGAGACGGATGCGCGCGACGGTCCCCCGCCCCGCCAGCAGCGACTCCACGCGGTCCAGGTCGATGGACTCGGCCACGTCGAAGATGCGCAGCACCTCGACGGTGGCGCTGCGCACGGTTATCGGGGGCTGGGGCGGGGACTGGACCGGCATCATCGGACGGAGATTCGTGCGAGGGGCGTGCCAGAGGGGAAGTGCTAAGTCCTAAGTCCTAAGTGCCAAGTGCCAAGTGCCAAGTGCTGAGTGCTCGCATGGAGCCGCCCCCGCAACGAAACGACGATCGGAGCCGCTTCGCCGCAGCTCAGCACTTCAGTTCCCCCGCGAGGAACCTCGCCGCCTCGGCCTCCGCCCAGAACTCGGGAGCCCACGGGGTGCCGGCGATGAAGCCGACGTGGCCGCCGTGCTCCGTCATCGCCGCGACGAGCGAAGGGTTGGCGGCGATGGCGGCGTGGGGGATGGCCTCGGCCGGGACGAACGGGTCGTCGGCGGCGTGCACCAGGAGCGTGGGGACGGCGACGCGCGGGAGGAACTGCGCGCTGCTGCTGCGGCCGTAGTAGTCGTCCACGTCCCTGAAGCCGTGCAGCCGCGCCGTCACCGCGTCGTCGAACTCGCGGAAGCTGCGCGCGCCGAACGCCCGCCGCTCGTCCACCGCGCCGCCGATCAGCCCGCGCTTCTGGCGGTACTTGGCCTGCAGCGGGCGGATGAAGGCGCGCGTGTACAGCCTCCCCATCCGCGTGCGGTTCAGCCCGTCGGCCCCCGCGCCCAGGTCGAAGGGGATGGAGATGGCGGCGGCGGCGCGGACCCCCGCATCCCCCCCGCGCTCGCCCAGGTACTTCAGCAGCACGTTGGCGCCCAGCGAGAACCCGACGGCGCCCAGCGGCACGCCCGGGTTCCGCGCCGCCATCAGCTCCAGCACGTGGGCGATGTCGCCCGTGTCGCCGGCGTGGTAGAAGCGCGGGAGGCGGTTGGGCTCGCCGCTGCACGAGCGGAAGTTCATCGCCACGGAGCGGATGCCGCGGTCCCACAGCTTGCGGCAGGTCTCCAGCACGTAGAGGGACTGGGCGCTCCCCTCCAGCCCGTGCACCACGGCGACGAGCGGCGCGTCCCTAGCCGGCGCGGGGCGGCCGGGGACGGTGGCCCAGTCCAGGTCCAGGAAGTCGCCGTCCGGCGTGTCGATGCGCTCGCGGCGGTATTCCACGCCGGTGCGCGGGCGGAGATAGCGCCCCGCCACGGTCTGCGCGTGCGGGCCGGGGAGCCAGCGCGCCGGGCGGAAGGGCGTGGGCGTGAACGGGCGCGCGGCGCGGCCGCGGGGGGCGGGGTTCCTCTGGGTCGCTTCCATCCGTAGAATCTAACCCGGCGGTCCAGACCGGGCCGTGTCAGCCGCGATCCTGCCATCTCCCGCCCGCATCCCGCCCGTGTGGCTCCTCCCGATCTTCTCCTCCTTCTCCCGGAACGCGCTGAAGCTGTTCTACCGGCTCACCATCTCGGGCGAGCGGGTGCCGCGGCGCGGGCCGGTGCTGCTGGTCGCCAACCATCCCAACTCGCTGCTGGACCCGGGGATGGTCGTCGCCGTCGCCCGCCGGCCGGTGCGCTTCCTGGCCAAGGCGCCGCTCTTCGACATGGCGGTGATCGGCTGGCTGACGAAGGGCGCGGGGGCGATCCCCGTCTACCGCCAGCAGGACCAGGCGCAGGTGGGCCCGACGGCGCAGAACGACGACACTTTCCGCGCCGTCTGGGCCGCGCTGGCGGAGGGCGCCGCGGTCGGCATCTTCCCCGAGGGGACCAGCCACAGCGAGCCGTCGCTCGTCCCGCTGAAGACCGGCGCCGCGCGCATCGCCCTGGGCGCGGCGCTGCGGACGGGCGGCGCCTTCCCCCTCGTCCCCGTGGGCCTCTCCTTCCGCGCCAAGGAGACCTTCCGCTCCGACGCCGTCGCCGTGGTCGGCGACGCGGTGGCGTGGGACGACCTGGCGGGGACGTCGCCGGACGACCGCGACGCGGTGCGCGAGCTCACGCGCCGCATCGACGAGTCGCTGCACGAGGTGACGGTGAACCTGGAGCGCTGGGACGACCGCCCGCTGGTGGAGATGGCCGAGGCCGTGTACGCCGCCGAGCTGCCGGTGGAGGCGGCCGCGGACGCGCGCGTCGCACGCCAGGTCGAGGCGGCCGAGGGGCTGGCGCGCGTCCGCGCGGAGGGGCGGCCGGAGTGGCGTCGCGTCGCCAGGGACGTGGCGGCGCACGGGCGCGTGCTGCGCGTGCTGGGCCTCACCCCCGCGGAGCTGAAGGCCAGCCCCCGCGCCGACGCCGCGATCGGGTGGACGGGACGGCAGATCGCCTTCTTCGGGCTGGGCGCGCCGGTCGCCGCGCTCGGCATCCTCGTCTACTGGATCCCCTACCGTCTCACGGGCATCCTCGAGCGGCGGCAGGTGGAGTACCGCGACGTCCGCGCGACCTTCAAGCTGCTGGTGGGCGGCCTATTCCACCTGCTGTGGACGATCGCCGTCGCCACCGTGGTGGGATGGAGATTCGGATGGGTCGCGGGGCTGTGCACGCTCTTCGCCCTGCCGCTGGCCGGCTTCGTGGCGCTGCGCGTGACGGAGGGATGGGCCGAGGCGACGGCGCAGGCGCGGCGCTTCTTCCTGCGCACCCGCCGCCGCGCCGAGCTGGACGAGCTGCGCGCCCGCCAGGCCGACCTCGCCCGGCGGCTGCACACGCTGTGGGAAGAGGTGCGCGTGTAGAGATTCCGTCGTCTGCTACGCTCAAGGTTGCAGTTTGTCCCGCCGGCTTGGCCGCCGCGCGCGTTGGGTGTTAGCGTTGTGGCCGCCTCTCCAGACGTTCCCATCCCGATCCGCCCCCCCGCAGTTGCCCCAGGCTTCCCGCAAAGACACCGGCTCAGTTCCACGCGGCGCGCTCGCGTGGCACGTGGTGCTGCCCATCGCCCTCGGCTCGGCCGTGTACCTGCTGTGGCGCTCGCCGCGGCTGCGGGTGTTCAGGTGGATGGAGGCCGCGTCGCTGGACGGCGCCCTCGCGTCGGCGCGTGCCGTCGTCGCGGGAATCCGGCTGCCGGGGTGGATGCTGTTCAGCCTGCCGGACGCGCTGTGGGTGTACGCGTTCGTGGCCTGCATGGCGCTCATCTGGCGCGGGAAGCCGGTGCGGCAGGCGGCGTTCTGGATCGCGCTGGGGCCCGCGCTCTCGCTGGGGAGCGAGCTGGCCCAGCTCGCCGGGATCGTTCCCGGCACGTTCGACCCCGCGGACTTCTGGCTGGGCGCGCTCGCCTCGGCCATCCCCCTCCACCTCCTGTACCTACGCGAATGCTCACGCCACGCCACGCCCTCTCTCTCGCTGCCTTCGCAGCCTTCGCCGCGCTGGCGGCCGGGAGCTCCGACGGCCCCAGGAACGGCGGCACCACCCAGGCCGTAGACCCGGCGCAGAAGAAGGTCCACGAGACCCGGGCCGCCGAGACCTTCGGCCGGGTGAAGAAGGACGACATCAGGAACCTGCCCGAGGCGCAGCGCGACTCGGTGATCATGCTGGTGCTGCAGTACGGCAGGGACGACACGCCGGGGATGGCGGAGTGGAAGGCCGAGGGGCGCCGCGTGCGCGCGGCCGACCAGGCCCGCCGCGCCCAGGCGGGCCAGCGCGCCGTGGCGCAGCTGAAGAAGGAGCACGACGAGTTCCAGCACGTGACCTGGTACAAGGACCGCAGCTACCCCGAGTACGCCAACAGCAACGCCTTCCAGGCGTACATCGGCAAGAGCGACCAGGGCGGCGACCCGTACCTGCGCATGCTGCTGCGCTACTCGGGCGACAACTGGCTGTTCGTGCAGACCTTCGAGGTCCTGGCCGACGGGCAGCAGTTCACCGTGGACCCGGGCGGCCACTTCAAGGTGGAGCGCGACAACGGCGAGGGCGACGTGTGGGAGTGGTACGACGCCAACGTGACCGACGACGACATGCGCATGCTGCGCGCGGTGGCCAGCTCGAACACGGCCAAGCTGCGCTACAACGGCCAGCAGTACCGCCAGGACCGGAACATCACCGCCACCGAGAAGGCCGCGCTGCGCCGCGTGCTGGCCGCGTACGAGGCGCTGCAGGGCCCGCAGCAGGTCGCCTCCGCGCAGTAGCCTCGGCCGGTTTTTTCGGTAGATGAAGATCTCGCCCGCCCCGGGCTTCGTGCCGGGGCGGGCGATCTTCATCTCATACGTAGAAACATGGTTTGGGCGAGGATTGCCCTACTCCACGCCCCCCGACCCGACCGTCGGGGCGAGGCGGACGAGGTCCTGGAACCGCACCGCCCCGAGGCGTTCTCTCAGCTCGCCGCTCTCCCGAAGCGAGCGAAACACCCGCTGCATCTCCCGAATGTGCTCGGCCCGATCGGACACCGTGCCGAATGTCGTCAGGACTCGTTCCCCGATTTCCCGCGACACCAGCGAGAACAACCACAGGGAAAGATCGGTCCAGTCGTAGTCGCCCTGTTCGTCCGGCGGGATGCTGTAGACTTCGTGCGCGAGGCGTGCGGCGGCATCCGAGTCTCCCACCTGCGACAGCGCCATCTCCAGCTCCGGCTGGGTGAAGGCGCCAATCAGGTTCTCGCGGCGCCCGGTTTCCGCCCGGAAAGCGGCCGTCACCGCGCAGTCCTGCCGGCGGTCGCGAACGACGTCCCCGATCTCCCACACCGTCCATCCCGGCCGTTCGCCCCGTAAGGCGGCACCGAACTGCGCCTGGTCCACCCGCATGCGCGAGCGGCCATCCTCGTCTGCCGGGGCGAAGAGATCGATGACCCGCCGGGCCAGATCGTCCGAAACGCACGAGACCAGAAGCAGGGCGTCGTAGACCCACTCCAGGTGCACCTGCTCCGTTTCCGGAAGTGCATACAACTCGGCCGCCACGGCAGACGCCGAGTCAGGCGTGCCGACGAGCGCCAGGGCGGCGCGCACATCGCGCTCCGTGAATTCCGCAATCCAGTTCCGTCGCGCCATCGAAAGATGCTCCCCTGCGAGGTTCATAGGGCGACTTAGAAGGAGGGGTGCCCCGGCCCCATGACCATGTGCAAGTCACTCTGCCCTGCGTACGAGGCCTCGCCGACCCAGATGCGCTTCCCCGCGCCCATAGGGATAAAAACACCGTAACAGTTCACGGCTATCCAACCCGATTCGGCGATCCACCACGTGTCTTCGCTGGAAGTGGGTTGGACCGCATACCGAGCGGGAGAGTTCGGCAGGCCGGACCTCGTCAGCGGACCTTCGAACTTGAAGGTATGAAGGATTCCGGCAACCCCGATGCCTGCGGTGATCACCTTCCCGAGCATGACGGCCGGACATGCACGCGAAGCCTTGTCCGTACACTCCGGGGGCATGGCGTCTCCATCCGAGAGTGCCCCTGCGTTCTGAGGTTCGCACTCGCCGATGCTCCCCGCGTCCGTGGAATCGGGCGGCGGAGTCGTTCCGCCCGTTGATCCTCCCGAGGTCGATGGCGGAGGCGGCGGGGGAGGCGCGTTCGGGTCGGACCCGGAGTCGATGGGAGCCGACTTGCAGTTCGGATACTCGCCTCCGTACTGGCACTCGGTCGCGGTGATTCCGGGGAGTGTGACGGTCGTCCCCGCCAAGGTGCTACCCGGAGCGCGATGCGGGCCGGTGATCGCATCGGAGCATGCGAGAAGCGGCATCATGACGGCAATCGTCACAAGCCGGGATGGCAACCGCACCGCCTGCAAACTAAGGATTTTCCGCATAGGGATCTCTCCATCAAACGTGAGGTTCCATAAGGCTCGGCATGATTGCCGCGCCTTCCCGCAGAGGGGAGTAGGCCCCGCCGCGATCCTCCTGGTCCTTTCTATCCTCCTCTCTCGCCGTGGTGGAGGCCCGTCGTTCAGCCCTGAACAGCTAACGGCTAGCCGACGCTCCTTCTGACACTTCTCCTGATGGCAAGGCCGGGGCTTTCTCCGCGCGGCGCCTGAGTGTTTCCGTTCTGTTTCCGGATCGCCGCACGCGGCACTATCTTCCCGGTGGCCTGCCCGCCGTTCCACTCTCGCACGTTCGCACCCTCGCACTCTCGCACCCATCCCCATGCTCGAAGCCGAAATCGTATCCGAGCCCACGCCGGTGTACCCGCCGCACCGGGTGCCGCACCTGATCACGAAGCGGGCGGTGGCCGGGTGGGTGCTGTACGACCTGGCGAACACCATCTTCTCCATGGGCGTGGTGTCGCTGTACTTCTCGCTCTGGGTGCGCGACCAGGTGGGGGCGCAGCGGGCCGACAGCACCTACGGGCTGATCACCGCCTTCTCGATGGGAATCATCTTCCTCGTCTCCCCGCTGCTGGGCGCGATGACGGACCGGGCGCCGCGGCGGATGCCGTTCCTGGTCGCCAGCACCCTCGTCTGCATCGTCTTCACCGCGCTGCTGGCGCGGGCGGGGTACTGGGCGACCGCGGCGTGCTTCGTGGTGGCCAACGTGGCGTACCAGGCGGGAACGCAGTTCTACGACGCCATGCTCCCCGAGGTCAGCACCGAGGACAACCGCGGCAAGGTCGGGGGGATCGGCGTGGGGATCGGCTACCTGGGCTCGTACCTGGCGGTGGCGCTGGGGCTGAAGCTGGGGACGGCCGACAAGCCGCGGCTCTTCCTGGCCATCGCCATTGCCTTCCTGCTCTTCTCCATCCCCTGCTTCCTGTTCGTGCGCGAGCGCGGAAACCCGCGGCCGCGGCCGATCGGCTGGGCCATGGTGAGGGACTCGACCTCGCAGACGGTGCGGACGCTGAAGTCGGGGGCGCAGTATCCCGGGCTGGTGCGCTTCCTGGTGGGCCGCGTGTTCTACACGGACTCGATCAACACCGTCATCTCCATCATGGCGCTGTACACGGTGAACGTGGCGGTCAGCACGGGGATGAACGAGGCGCAGGGGCAGAAGACCAGCCAGTTCATCATGCTCTTCGCCATCACCTTCGCGGTGGCGGGCGGGTTCTTCTGGGGATGGCTGACGGACAGGCTGGGGCCCAGGCGCACGCTGAACTACGTGCTGCGCGCCTGGATGGGGGTGTTCGCGCTGGCCGGCGCGGTGGGGATCCTGGGCCTCCCGCTCTGGTGCCTGTTCCTCGTGGCCGCCTCGGCCGGGTTCTCGCTGGGCGGCGTGTGGGCGAGCGACCGTCCGTACATGCTGCGCCTGACGCCGCCCTCGCGCGTGGGCGAGTTCTACGGGCTGTACGGAATGGTGGGCCGCTTCAGCGCCATCACCGGCCCGGTGCTGTGGGCCGCGTCCACCTACGTCACCATCCAGCTGCTGCACATGGCGCCGCGCGTGGGCCAGGGGCTCAGCGTGATCGTGCTGATGGGGATGATCGTGGCCAGCTACCTCATCCTCCAGCCCATCTCCGACGCCCCGCGCGAGTGGAAAGGCGCCGACCTGCATGGGTGAGCGGCGGGACGGAGCGCCTCGGTGGATCGATCATCCGGCCTCCGAGAGAAGAATGGAAAGCTCGCGGCCTGGCTCCCTCCACCGGCGACTGAAGTCGCAGCAACAACTACGGAAAGCCTCGCAGATTACGTGAATACCAGCTGAACGCAGCAAGATGCTCGGAAACGGCGTAATTCCTTTGGTGTGCGCGCGCAACCCGTACACGATCCCGAACTGAATCCAGCATCTTGCCGCAACAATCGACAGAAGAACCGACAGCAGAGCCCGCGAGAAAATCACCCGGCGGGCCGCTTTCTCCCGTCTTGTCCCATCGTCGCTGAAAGGCCTTGGCGGGTGGAACCAGCAGAGCGCCGCCGCCACGGCTCGATCGCGGTCACCGACTGAGTTATAATTGTCGCCTTGTGCAAGATACTTTCCCGACATAGAATTTACCCTCACCTTTGGCGGCAAGGGCACGGCCGCTTCATCCCTCATCAAGGAGAACGATTACATGAAGAAGCTGACTCTGGATTTGGACACGCTGCGCGTCGAGTCGTTTGAGCCTTCACCCGTCCAGCGACGGGAAGGCGGGACCGTCCACGCCCATGCGGTCGTTAACGATTCCCAGAATGTCAACTGCTGGAAGCTCCCCCCGAACGATCCAACTTTCGGCGCGACGTGCTTCACGTGCGAGTACTCGTGCTATGGCACCTGCGACTACTCGTGCGAGGGCACGTGCGGTCAAGGCACGTGCTACGGGGATTCCTGCACGGTCTGGACGGGTCCCTCATACTGCTGATGGCTGACAGGCAGGCCCGATCTTTAGGCAACAGCGCAGGGGCAGTCCGAAGGCTGCTCCTTGCGCTTGCGTGGGATCGCCGAGGCGCCAAGGCCCGACCAGTCCACGCCGCAACAGCGTGAAAAGGGCGGCCTAAGCCAACCGACAGCCAGAACCGACAGCAGGCACCGAGCGGAAAGCTAAGCGCCTTGCAAAGCAACCGCTTACGCTGATATGGCGGAATCCCTCGCAAACTGCGCGAGGCTGGTCCGCTCGGTGCCCAGCATTAGCGCTCAACACTCAGGATGATGTCGGGTGAGGTGCAGTGCGGATGCAGAAGCTGATCTCCCGGATCTGGGATCAATCGGCGATGGACGATACCGGGGCCGCGGAAGCAATCCGCGGCCCCGCTCGCGTCCGGCACCGCTCCCGGATGGAAATTCTTTCCGCGGGCGGACCGGGGCGCTATCATTCGGCGCGGAACTGCTGTTCCCGCGAATGCTCCCCTTCCCCGGTCCTACTCCCTCGGCCCCACCGCCAAGGAGCTTCCCTCGATGACCCGTTCCACATCGTTCCTCGCCGCCTGCGCGCTCGGCGGCGTGCTCGCTGCCGCCGTCGCCTGCACGGACCGCAGCCCCCTGGCGCCGCCCGCCGCCGCGGAGCCGCCCGCGGCCGTCGCGGCGCTGCAGTGCACCGTGCGGGTGCGCGAGGGCACGCTCACCTGCGCGGGCGCGCCGGGCGCGGCCGGCGCGCGGGCCGCCATCTTCGGGGGACAGGGGGTGAACGTGCGGCTGGCGTCCAGCGGCACGAAGTACGACGAGGCCAGCGGCACGCTCAGCTCGAACGTGACGGTGGAGAACCTCACCGGCCAGGCGCTGGGCACCCGCGACGGCGTGAACGCGGCGGCGGAAGGGGTGCGCGTGTTCTTCCACGCCGGGCCGACCACCACCGACGGCTCCGGCGTGGTCACCGTGGACAACGCCGACGGCGAGGGGGCGTTCACCGCCGGGGTGCAGCCGTACTTCCGCTACGCCGGCCCGCTGGTTCCCGGCGACACCACCGCGCCCCGCGAGTGGCGCTTCCACGTGCCGGCCACGGTGGTGTCGTTCGCCTTCACGGTGTACGTGGCCGCGCCGGTGTTCGCGGAGGCCGGGTGGGTGAGCGTGACGCCCATCGCCCCGTCGCTGGCGGTGGGCGAGACGCAGCGGATGGAGGGCGTGCTCCGCGGCGTCACCGGGCGCGCCGCGGCGGGGCCGCCGGTGCGGTGGTGGAGCTCGAACCCCGCGGTGGCCACGGTGGACAGCGCCGGGCTGGTGACCGCGCTGGCCGAGGGAGCGGCCACCATCACCGCCACCAGTGGCGACCGCGCGGGGCGCGCGGAGCTGCTGGTGACGGCGGATCCCGCCGTCACCTGGCCCACGCTGGTGAGCTTCGAGGTCCTTCCCGGCACGGTGCTGGCCGAGGTGGATTCCCTGGTCTTCCGCATCGGGGTGAAGAACGCGCACGCGTCCTTCTACTTCCTGACCCTCGACGTGCAGAGCCCGCTGCGCACCAGCGACGGCTGGTTCTGCGCCGACGTGACGCTGGTGTCGGGGACCGCGGACGACGGCGTGTACGAGTGCAGGATGGTGATGCCGGGATGGATGATCCGGGGTGCCTGGGTGGTGCAGGGCGTGAACCTGCACAACTACCGGCGCGACCGCACCGTGAGCACGGCCGCGCTGCGGGCGGCGGGCGCCCCGTGGCGCATCGAGGTGAAGAACCCCGGCGACGAGACGGGGCCCGTTCTCGACAGCCTGTCCATCCCGCAGCCCACGGCCACCGCCGGCTCGACCGCGGCGGTGGTCAACGTGGCGGTGACGGACACCGGCTCGGGGATCGCGCGCGTCCGCGTGGTCGCGCGCAGCACGCGCACCGGGAACGCCCTGGGGTGCGAGTCGGGGCTGCCGAGCATCAGCGGCTTCAGCAACGTGTACGGCTGCTACCTGAACTTCCCGGCCTTCGCGCCGGCGGGGGCGTGGGTGGTGGAACAGGTGCTGCTCGAGGACGTGCGCGGGAACCGACGCACCTTCTCCACCGCCGCCCTGCAGGCGGCCGGGTACCCCACGGCCATCGAGGTCGTCTCGCCGCAGGAAGACACGGCGCCTCCCGCCGTCACCGGCTTCTCCCTCTCCTCGCCCACCGTGGCGGCGAACACCGCCGACTCGGTGCGGCTGTCGCTCTCCGCCACCGACGCGGGGAGCGGGCTCTTCTTCATGACCGCGACGCTGCGGCGCGACGGCGGCACGCAGACGCGGCAGTGCACGATGGGAGTGCCGCTGAACGCCCCCAGCGCCACCGGAGCGTGCGCCTTCCGCTTCAACGCCGCCGAGACCGGCGCCTGGACGGTGGCGCTCGCCAGCGTCCAGGACCGGGCGGGGAACGGAACGACCCTGAACACGCAGCAGCTGGCGGCGGCGGGGTATCCCACCACCATCTCCGTCACGCCCTAGCCGCGGGCGTCCCGGCCTCTCCGGGGCGAGCGGTGACGGCGAGCGAAAGGCCGCGGCGACGAGCCGCGGCCTTTCGCATGCGGGGACGCGGCACGAACGTTTCACCAGAGCGGAATCATCAAACTCACGGGGGAAAGGATCGGGCGCGTGGCGGAGTGGCGGCGGCACCTGGCGAAGTTCGCCGACCGGGTGGAAGACAAGCTGGCGGAGCAGCGCGAGCGGCTGGGGATGACGGGCGACCGGCGCCCGCGCATCGAGCCGTACCGCGGCTTCGGGCGCCCGGACCGCGCGTGGGTGAAGGCGCGCGTGCTGCGCGGCGCCCCCGCGCCCCGCGCCCGCGAGCGCGACAGCGTGTGGCTGAACCTGGCCGCCACGCTGCAGCGCTTCGAGAGCGACGAGATCCCCGGCGCGCGCGTGCGGGTCCGCTACCCCGGCGGCGAGCAGGAGCTGCGGGCCGACCGCGAGGGGTACGTGGAGTGCTGGACCGATCCCCATCCCCCGCTCGCTTCCCCGACCGGGTGGGTGGAGGTGGAGATGGAGCTGCTGGAGCCGGTGGACGGCGGCGAGCCGTTCCGCACCACGGCGCCGGTGCGCGTTCCCTCGCCCGCCGCGCGCTTCGGGGTGATCAGCGACATCGACGACACCGTGGTGCGCACCGACGTGGCCTCGCGGCTGCGGATGGCGCGCAACGTCCTGCTGGGGAACGCGCACACGCGGATGCCGTTTCCCGGCGTGGCCCCGTTCTACCGCGCGCTGGAGCGTGGGGGGGACGGCGCGGCGCACAACCCGGTGTTCTACGTCAGCAGCAGCCCCTGGAACCTGTACGACGCACTGGCCGAGTTCCTGGAGCTGCGCCGCATCCCGCTGGGTCCGCTGCTGCTGCGCGACTGGGGGATCTCGCCGGTGGATCCCGGGCCGGGCGGGCATTCGGGGCACAAGCTGCGGCACATCGGCAACATCCTGGACACCTTCCCCGCCCTCCCCTTCATCCTGGTGGGCGACAGCGGGCAGGAGGACCCGGAGATCTACCACCGCGCGGTGCACGACCATCCGGAGCGCATCCTGGCCGTGTACATCCGCAACGTCAGCCGCGCGCCGGAGCGGGTGGAGGCCATCCGCGCGCTGGCGGGCGAGGTGGAGAAGGCGGGGAGCTCGCTGATCCTGGCCGACGACACCGTGACCGCCGCCCGCCACGCCGCCGGGAACGGGTGGATCGACCCCGCGTGCCTGGCGGAGATCGGCGAGGTGGCCGACGCCGAGCAGCAGCCCACGATCGACGCGGTGCAGGACGCGAACGAGGAGCTGAGTGCCGGCGACGTCTGATCGCGGCTCCGGGAGAGTGCGAAGTGCGAGAGTGCGAGAGTGCGAGAGTGCGAGAGTGCGTTCGAAGCGCACCGAAATTCGTCACCCGGCGCTTGCTCGGTGCTATCCGAGCTCTCCATGAGAGGAAATGCTGGAGATGACGCGTTCGCGGGAATAATTTCGCAATGCGGGTCGCCACCTCCGCGGTTCATCCTCTCCCTTCTCCGGATCGGCTGCCATGAAGCTGCGTGTCTTCGTCCTCGCCGTCGCCTCGATCGCGTTCCTCCCGCTCCACGCCCGCGCGCAGGGCGCCGCCGCCGCGGTGGCGCATCTCGTCGCCCCGCTCCCGCTCGCCGCGCCGATGAAGCAGGCGCTGCAGGCGGAGATGGTGCGCACGCTCGGCGGCGACGGCCTGAGCTGGAACGGCCGCGCCGCGACGTACACGGTGATGGGATGCGAGGACACGGAGATGTCCGCGCGGCTGGTGGACCTGAACGGCGATGCCGTGCCCGAGGTGCACGTGGAGGCGCAGGGGACGTGCGTGGGCGGGATGGCGGGCGGGTTCAACTGGGTGTTCATCCGGAGCGCGGCCGGGGCGTGGCGGATGAACCTGAACTTCAACGGCGGGCTGTATCCCCTTCCCTCGCACTCGCAGGGGTTCACCGACGTGCTGGCGGGCGGGCCGGGGTTCTGCCACGGCGTTTGGCGGTGGACGGGGCAGGAATACGCGCTCCTCTGCGTCGCCGGCGAGGGCGGCCAGCGCTGCGACCGCCCCTGCCCGCGCACGCTGAAGACCGACGACTTCGGCGAGCAGCTGCCGCCGTTCACCGCGGCACGGAGCGGCGCGGAGGAGTGATGCGGGACCGGTGCAGGAGCAGTTGTCACATGTCCCCAAGGGACGTCATCCTGAGGCCGGCCACGCGATAATCGAAGCATTCACAAGCACTTGCAGGCCGAAGGATCTATAGCCGGTCCAGCACGTCAGCCGGCATTCGGCTTGGAAGTGTGCCTCCGGTTCGGTATCCGCGATGCGATCGAACGTCAGCAGGACCCATCCCCGTGAATCCTCGATTCACGTGCTTGACGGGCTATAGATCCTTCGGCCTGCAAAGGATTGTGCGGATACGGGTTGCGGTGTGGCCGGCCTCAGGATGACGTCTTCGGCGTGGGGACCATAGCGGGGCGACGCTTGGTCTACGAGAGAGGTTCAGGAAGACCATCGGCGCGCGCGGCGGAAGATCGCCACGCGCGCCGAATCACTCTCGCACTTTCGCACTCTCGCACTTTCGCACCATCCCGCTACATTGTCGCCCTCCACCCAACCCACGAGGACCGATGATCAACCATATCTTCCACGCGCATTCGGGGCTGCGCTTCCTGGTGCTGCTGGCGGGCGTCGTCGCCCTGATCGTGCTGGCGCTGGGGGTGTTCGGGCGCAGGCCGTACGAGCGGCCGTCGCGCATCTCCATGGCGGTGTTCACCGGGGTGATGGACCTGCAGGTGCTGCTGGGGATCGTGATGGTGGTCCTCGGCTGCTTCTACCCCGCGCTGATGGGGCACCTGGCGATGATGATCCTGGCGGCCGTCGCGGCGCACGGATGCAGCGTCTACGCGCGCAAGCAGACGGACGGGCGCCGTGCGCACACGGTCGCGCTGGTCGGCGTGGTGCTCGCGCTCCTGCTGATCGTGGGCGGGATCAGCGCCATCGGCCGCTCGCCGGTGGGCAGCAGCGGCACCGCCACCTGCACCGCGGCGTCGCGGTAACCCCAGCGCATCGAACCCATCATGAGCGATCCAGCGACCCTGCCCCGCGACGACGGCGCCGACCTGCGCGCGCCGGTGGAGGGGCACGACGGCATCTTCGTGATCCGCGGCGGCGGCAACGTGCGCGGGTGGAACGGCATCCGCTACCGCACGGGGATGAGCGCCAAGAACGTCGGCTCGAAGCAATTGTCGATGAACGTGGCCACCATCCCGCCCGGCGGCGTGGCCTACGCGCACATCCACGTGGACTTCGAGGTGATGCTCTTCATCCTGGAGGGCCGCGTGCGCCACGAGTACGGCGACGGGCTGCGGCAGGTGGTGGAGAACGAGGCGGGCGACTTCATCTTCATCGCCCCCGGCGTGCCGCACGAGGTGTTCAACGCGAGCGAGACGGAGCCGGTCGTGGCCGTCGTCGCCCGCTCCGACGCGAGCGAGTGGGAGCACATCGTGCCGTACGACCGGGCGACGGGGCGGGCTACCGGATCGGCGGAATCGAAGACTGACTCCGGTCAGTGACTGTGGTCGGTAGACGACAATCGTGCGAAAAATGCGAGTGAACTCGCGGCTACAACGGCACGCAGTCCGCCTTCGCGGACTTCCCGGGTGACGGATTTCGGCGCTTCGAACACACTTTCGCACCTTCGCACTTTCGCACCCTGGTTCGATGCTGAAATACGAAACCGTCATCCCCCCGCACGTGACCGACGGCGCGCCGCTCGTGGTGCTGATGCATGGGCGCGGGGCGGACCGCTTCGACCTGATGGGGCTCGCGCCGGCGCTGGCGCCGGACGCGGTGGTGGTGTGCCCCGAGGCGCCGTGGCCGGGGATGCCGTGGGGGTACGGGCCCGGCTGGGCGTGGTACCGCTTCCTGGGCCGCAACGTCCCCGACCCGGAGAGCTTCGACGGCTCGCAGGCGCAGCTCGCCGAATTCCTCGCGGAGATCCCCGCCGCGCTGCCGGTGCGCACCGGGCCGCTGGTGCTGGGCGGGTTCAGCCAGGGCGGGGTGATGTCGATGGCGTACGCGCTCCGCAACCCCGGCGCGGTGCCGCTGGTGATGAACTTCAGCGGTTTCCTCGCGCAGCACCCGTCCGTCCGCGTCACGCCGGAGGCGGTGGCCGGGACGCGGTTCTTCTGGGGGCACGGGACGATGGACCCGCAGATCCCCTTCGACCTGGCGATCGAAGGGCGCGCGCTTCTCCGCGGCGCGGGCGCCGACCTGACGGAGCGCGACTACCGCATCGGCCACGGCATCTCCCCCGACGAGGCGCGGGACGCCCGCGCCTGGCTCGCCGAAGCCGTCGCGGCGCCGGGCGGATGACGGCCGCATCTCCATGATCCTCGACACCTCCGCGATCACGCCGCGGCAGCGGTACGAGCTGCTGACGTCGCTGGTGGTGCCCCGGCCGGTGGCGTGGGTGTCCACGCGGTCGGCGGAGGGGCGGCCGAACTTGGCGCCGTTCAGCTACTTCTCCGCGCTCTCGCCCACGCCGTTCCTGGTGGGCGTTTCCATCGGCCACCGGCGCAACGGGCCCAAGGACTCGCTGCGCAACATCCTGGAGACGGGCGCCTTCTGCGTGAACGTGGCCACCGAAGGCCAGCTGGCGGCGATGAACCACACCTCGGGCGAATATCCGCCGGAGACGGACGAGTTCGCGCACGCCGGCGTGCCGATGGCCTGGGCCGAGTCGGTCGGCGCGCCGTACGTGGCGAACGCGCCCGCGGTGCTGGAGTGCCGCCTGTTCAAGCACGTGGAGCTGGAGGGCGCCGCCAACACGCTGGTGATCGGCGAGGTGCTGCGCGTCCGCATCTCCGACGCGCTGCCGCTGGCCGACGGCACGATGTTCGTCGACACGCACGCGCTGGCCCCGGTCGCCCGGCTGTGGGGCGACTTCTACGCGCTGATCGGCGACACCCCGTCCACCCCGCGCCCGCCCGCCGACGCGCCCCCGCTCGCGCCGGGCGACAGCCAGCATCTCCAGTCTCCGGCCCGGCGCGCGTAGCGGCGGAGTGACAGATGGCGCGGAAAGACAACACCTCGGGCGGCCTCGCCCGAGGTGTTCGCGTTCGCGCCGGCGACATTCTTCTCGCACTGGCGGAGGTTTCCACCGCACCACGCCGATGGCCGGGCACTTGCCGGGATGGGGCGGTTTGGTGTGGCGCGGGGAAGTCCTGAGTCCTAAGTCCTAAGTCCTAAGTCCTAAGTCCTAAGTCCTAAGTCCTAAGTCCTAAGTCCTAAGTCCCAAGTGGGAGTTGGGGATGGTGGGTGAGTCAATGGTCGGCCGCGCACAACTATCAACCGAATCAGGACTTAGGACTTAGGACTTAGGACTTCTTCTTCAGTCGTCCACCAACTTCATGTCGCCCATCGGGCCGGAGAGCGACCCGTCGTGGTTGCGGGTGAGCACCAGGTTGCCGCCGTCGTTCTTCAGGATCACCCGGTCGCCGTCTTCCTCGTAGTCGGTCTGGGTGGTCCCCATCGGCATCTCGACGTACGCTTTTCCGCCCTTGAACTCGATGCTCATCAGGCCGTTCGGCGAGGCGTACTTCCCCTTCACGTGCGAGCTGCACGCGGCAGCCGCGACGGCGATGGCGCAGGCGAGGGCGGCGCGGCGGAGGGACGAGGCGGTCATGGGCGTGTCTCCGGTGAGTTGTGGAGGTGTGGGGAAGTGAAGCCACGCAGCCGACCCAACCGCGTTTTCGGGAGATGGAGATGCGGCGCGGCGGGCACCGTTCGGGTGGCCCGATCCGCATTGCGCGAACGCGCCCCGAAAAGCGTCATCGCGCGGTTGGGGCGAATGAATTCGCGGCAACAAAAGCACAAAGTCCGCCTTCGCGGACTCTCCCCTCACTCCCGGCGCGCGGGGAATGGTGTGTTTCAGCCGGGATAATCACCCATGAGCGATGCTGCCCGGCGGCCCGGATGCCTGGCAGCAGTCTCGCGGGGACTTTGTGCCCGTGTTGCCCGGGAATTCATTCCCGGAGCCGCCTGGGTTCAGCACTCAGCACTCAGCACTCAGCACTCAGCACTCAGCACTCAGCACTCAGCACTTAGGACTTCGGACTTAGGACTTAGGACTCAGCACTTGGCACTCTCCCCCCACCCCGCCGCGTCCACCCTGGACGACCTCTTCAGCGCGACCTACGAGGAGCTGCGCCGCCTTGCCGCGCACGTGGGCCGCGGCGACGCCGCCGCGACGCTGAACCCCACCGCGCTGGTGAACGAGGCGTACCTGAAGCTGGCCGGGTCGCTGCGCATCACCCCCGAGTCGCGGCTGCACTTCAAGCGCCTCGCCGCGCGGGCGATGCGGCAGGTGCTGATCGAGGCCGCGCGGCGCCGGAACGCGGCCCGGCGCGGCGGCGGCGTGGCGATGGTGACCTTCGACGAGGCGCTGGACGCCGCCGACGCCTCCTCCGGCGAGCTGCTGGCGCTGGACGCCGCGCTGCGCGACTTCGCCGGCATCAACCCGCGCCAGGCCATGGTGGTGGAGCTGCGCTTCTTCGGCGGCTTTACCCAGGCCGAGACGGCGCAGGCGCTGGAGATCTCCGAGGCCACGGTGGACCGCGACTGGCGGTCCGCGCGCGCCTGGCTCGCGCGGGAGCTTCGGCGGGCCGGCTAAGCCTCCCCATATCCCCCTCCCCGGCCACCCGCACGCGGAGCGACCGATGGACGCCGTGCGCTGGGAACGAATCGACGCGCTCTTCCACGAGGCGCGCGCGCTGGACCCCGACCGCCGCCGCGCGTGGCTCGAGCGCACCTGCGGCGACGACGATGCGCTGGCCGCCGAGGTGCTGGAGCTGCTGGACGCCGACCAGGGCGCCGCGCCGCTGCTGGACCGCGGCCTTCCCGGCGCCGCGCGGGCGGTACTCGCCGCCGGCGCCCCCATCTTCCAGAACATCGGCCCGTACCGCCTCCGCTCCGTGCTGGGCGAGGGCGGGATGGGCGTGGTCTTCCTGGCCGAGCGCGAGGACCTGGGCACGCTCGCGGCCATCAAGGTCCTCCGCGACGCCTGGCTCTCGCCCCACCGCCGCGACCGCTTCGCCACCGAGCAGCGGGCGCTGGCGCGGCTGGCGCACCCCGGCATCGCCCGGCTGCACGACGCCGCCGCCCTCCCCGACGGCACGCCGTACTTCGTGATGGAGTACGTCGAGGGCGTCCCCCTCACCGCCTGGTGCGCCGGGCACCGCGCCACCGTACCCGAGCGCCTGCGCCGCTTCCGCGCGCTCTGCGAGGCCGTCCAGTTCGCCCACCGCCACGCCATCGTGCACCGCGACCTGAAGCCGAGCAACGTGCTGGTGACGGCCGAGGGCGCGGTGAAGCTGCTGGACTTCGGCATCAGCAAGCAGCTGGAGAACGTGGACGCGCCCGAGGACCAGACGCGCACCGGGCTGCGGCTGATGACGCCCGCGTACGCCGCCCCCGAGCAGCTGCGCGGCGACCCCGTCGGCGTCCACACCGACGTCTACGCGCTGGGGGTGATGCTGTACGAGCTGCTGGCCGGCCGCCTCCCGTTCGATGCGTCGCGCCGCACGCCGGGAGAGATGGAGATGGCGGTGCTGGAGCGCGAGCCCGAGCGCCCGTCGCTCGCCTTCCGCCGCACGGCGCGGGAGACGGAGAGCGACGCGCCGCCCGACCCCGGCCGCGCCGCGTGGGAGGACCTGGACGTGCTGTGCCTGACGGCGATGCAGAAGGACCCGCAGCGCCGCTACCGCACCGTCGAGGCGCTGGTGCGCGACCTGGACCACTTCCTGGCCGACGAGCCGCTGGAGGCGCGGCCCGACACCGCGCGCTACCGCATCGGCAAGTTCCTGCGCCGCAACGCGCGCCCGGCCGGCGCGGCGGCCGCTGCCGCCCTCGCGGTCATCGCCCTGGTCGTCTTCTTCACCCTGCGGCTGGCGGGCGCGCGCGACGCCGCGCGGGCCGAGGCGGCGCGGACGCAGCGCATCCAGGGGTTCATGCTGGAGCTGTTCGCCGGCGGCGGCGAGGCGGCGGGCCCCGCCGACACCCTGCGCGTGGTGACGCTGCTGGACCGCGGCGTGAAGGAGGCGGGGTTCCTGGAGAGCGAGCCGGCGGTGCAGGCCGAGCTGTACCAGACGCTGGGCGGCATCTACCAGGCGCTGGGCAACCTGCCGCGCGCCGACACGCTGCTGCAGGCCTCGCTCGCGCGGCGGCGCAGGCTGTACGGCGGCGACCACCCCGACGTGGCCGCGAGCGAGGTGGCGCTCGGCCTCCTGCGCGCCGACCAGGCGCGGATGCCCGAGGCCGAGCGGCTGGTGCGCCACGGGCTGATGGTCACACGCCGTCATCTTCCCCCCGCGCACCCGGCGGTGCTGCGCGCGGGAACGGCGCTGGGGCACGTGCTGAGCGAGCGCGGCGCCTACGACAGCGCCATCGCCGCGCTGGACGAGGCGCTGCGCCCGGCGCCCGTGCGCGACCCCGCCGGCACCGACGTGCTCTTCGGCCTGCGCGAGCTGGCCGACGCGCATTTCTACGCCGGGCACTACGAGCGGTCCGACTCGCTGAACCGCCGCATCCTGGCCCTGGACCGCGAGCTGCTGGGCGAGCGGCACCCGGCCGTGGCCGACGCGCTGATCAACCTGGGCGCCACGCAGTTCCAGCGCGGCCGCTACGGGGACGCGGAGCGGCTGTACCGGCAGGCGCTGGCCATCATGCAGGCCTACTACGGCCCCGACCACCCCGAGGTCGCCTCGGCCGCGACCATGCTGGGGCGCGCGCTGGTCTACCAGGGCCGCCCGCGCGCCGCGGAGGCGCGGACGCTGCTGGAGCGCGCGCTGCGCATCCAGGAGCGCGTGTACGGGCCCGACCATCCACGCGTCGCATCCGCGCTGAACGACCTGGGGCACCTGGCGGTGGCCGACAGCGACTACGCCGCGGCCGAGACGGACTTCACGCGCATGGCCGCCATCTACCGCCACGCGTACGGCAACGGGCACCAGATGCTGGGGATCGCCGAGTCGAACCTGGCGGGGGTGGAGATGGAGACGGGGCGGCTGGCCCGGGCCGAGGCGCGCTTCCGCGGCGTGGTCGCGCTCTTCACGCGGGCGCAGGGCTCCACGCACCTGAACACCGGGATCGCGCGGATCAAGCTGGGGCGCACGCTGGCCCGCGAGCGCCGCTGGGCCCAGGCGGAGCGCGAGCTGGCCGCCGGGTACGGCATCGTGGCCGCGCAGTCCGAGCCGGGGGTCAGCTGGCTCCAGGCCGCGCGCAGGGACCTGGTCACGGTGTACGACTCGCTGCGCCAGCCGGCGATGGCCGCCCGCTTCCGCCGCGAGCTGGCCGACTCGGTGTCCACGCAACCGCGGCGATGAACGGCGGGGAGATGGAGATGGAGATGGGAAGCGGCGCAGCGGGCCCGGCCTCGTCACGTTCGGCCGGGCCCGCGCGTTTCCGTCGATCCGATCTTCGATCCCCCGTTGATGGAATTCCGATGAAGCAGACTGCGAAGCTGGCCGCGCTCTCCGCCCTCCTCCTCGCGCCCGTGGCGGCGCGCGCACAGGACCCCCGGCTCGCGCCGAACGCGCCCGCCGACCGCCCGGTGGACGCGGCCACGCGGGAAGCCGTCGAGCGGATGGACCGGGCGATGCAGCCGTACGTGGACTCCGCGCGGGCGACCTATCCGGCGGCGAAGGCGCGGTACCTGGCCGGGCTGCCGGCCGGGCAGTCGTTCTTCGCCGTCACGCGGCTGCACGACGCGGCGGGGCACGAGGAGCAGGTGTTCGTGGCCGTCGGCCGCATCGAGAACGGGCGCATCTTCGGCCGCATCTACAGCCGCATCTCGGTGGTGAGCGGCTTCCGGTACGGCTAGCCGTACGACTTCCCCGAGCCGGAGCTCGTCGACTGGCTGATCACGCGCCCGGACGGCAGCGAGGAAGGCAACGTAGTCGGCAAGTTCATGGACACGTACCGGCCGTGAGCGGTAATTCTCACACGAAGAGGGCTGCACGGCCGACGCCCAGAAGTCGACGCTCAACCCCGACGACGTCATCCTGAGGCCGGCCACACCGTAAGTTTCCCTCGTGCAGATGGTTGCAGGCCGAAGGATCTATCGCGTGATCCGCACGTGAATCGTGGAAACGCACCCAGACGGTGGTGCGCTTCGGCGATTCACGTGCGGCACGGGCGATAGATCCTTCGGCCTGCAAGTTGTTGTGTGGGTGCGGTTTGTGTGGCCGGCCTGAATAGAAAGTTCGCGGCTTGGCCCCCCACCGGCGACTGAAGTCGCAGCAACAACTACGGGAAGCCTCGCAAACTGCGCGAGGCTGATCCGCTCATTCTGTGGCATCAGCGCTCACGACCACTGTCCTTTCATCCTCCGTGGTCGCGCGCAGCGCGGTGT
>NZ_DATIND010000062.1 GCF_035474595.1 Longimicrobium sp. | reverse complement strand
CTCCCGGTTTGCTTTACGGCCGGTGGCTATGGCGCGGGGGATCCACCCGATCCCATCCCGAACTCGGAAGTGAAAACCCGCTGCGCGGATGGTACTGCCGGGGCCACCCGGTGGGAGAGTACGGCGCCGCCGGCCAACTCTGCAACAGCATCGCCCGCTTCGATTTACTTCGAGGCGGGCGGTGCTGTTTTTTTGTATCGCGCAATTCCTCGGGTCCCGCTGGATCTCACGCGGAGACGCGGAAGACGCAGAGGAGTTCGGCGTGCGGACTGGTGGTGGTGCGCGCCCGCGGCGCCCGCGCCCTCTCCGGCCGGCCGAGGCCGTCCACCTCTCCCGTACCGGGAGAGGTAGCTGGCAGGGGCATCGGCGCCAGCTCCACATCCCGGCGCGGGGAGGTTCGGAAAGCGCGCGGATGCTGGAGAGCCACCCTCTCCCGGGACGGGAGAGGGTCGCGCCCTCCGGCGCGGGGTGAGGACGGCGCGAGGGTGAGGACGCGCATCCGTGAACGACGGCGGGGGATGCGGGTAGAGGGACGCGCTGAAGCCATCCACATCTTTATCGCCGAACGATTGTGACTGCCGACGCGATTGCCGCTGCCGAGACCGAAACGCTGCAGCCGCTGGTGGAGCTGCTCCGCGGGCGGCGCGCCGTGGTGCTGGCAGGGGCGGGGTGCAGCACGGAGTCCGGCATCCCCGACTACCGCGGGCCGGAGGGGAGCCTGCGCGCGCGGAAGCCCATGCAGTACCAGGAGTTCGTGCGCAGCGAGGCATCACGGGTGCGCTACTGGGCGCGGAGCACCGTGGGGTGGCGGCGGATCGCGGAGGCGCGGCCGAACGCGGCGCACCACGCGCTGGCCAGCCTGGAAGACGTCGGCGTCGTACGGGGGATCATCACGCAGAACGTGGATGGGCTGCACCACGCCGCGGGGAGTCGGCGCGTGGTGGAACTGCACGGGTCGCTGGCGCAGGTGCGGTGCCTGGGGTGCGGGTCGCTGGTCGGACGGGACGCGTTCCAGGCGCGGCTCATGGCGCTGAACGCGGAGTGGGCGGAGCGGCTGGACGCCGGGGCGGAGCAGGCGCCGGACGGCGACGCCGAGCTGCCGGGGGAGGCGGTGGAGAGCTTCCGCGTGCCCGGCTGTGAAAGGTGCGGCGGGGTGATGAAGCCGGACGTGGTGTTCTTCGGCGAGAACGTGCCGGCGGCGTGGGTGGACGAGGCGTGGCGACTGTTCGGCGAGGCGGACGTGCTGCTGGTGCTGGGGTCGTCGCTGACGGTGTACTCCGGACGGCGGTTCATCTACCGTGCGCAGGAGCAGGGGATGCCGATCGCGGTGGTGAACCTGGGCCCCACGCGGGCGGACGAGATGGCGGCGGTGAAGGTGGAGGGGCGGCTCGGCCGCATCCTGCCCGAGCTGGCGGAGGCGCTGCGGCGCGGGTGAGCCGGGCGGGACGGGACGCGAAGGGCGCGGGGACGACAACGTCTCCGCGCTCTTTCGCGTTTCTGTTCATCCCCGATCCGGGGACCGATCGTGCGATTCGGCAGCGCACGTGCGGCCTCGCCTATAGATCCTTCGGCCTGCAACCGTTCGTGCCGGGACAGCGACGGTGTGGGCGGCCTCAGGATGACGTCTCTCCTTCTCTGCGTTTGAAACTCACAGATGATTCACATCAGCAGCATCTCGACACGGTGGGCGTGGACCATGTCCTCGCAGGGGGACCAGGCGAACACGGTGAAGCGGCCGTCCTGCGAGGCGACCATCGCCAGCGCGTCACGCTGGTCGTGCACGAACTGCGCGGCGGAGAGGTGGCGCGTGCCGCCGAGGGCGCCGGGGTCCACGATTCGCGGCGCGTCGCCGACCACGGGGGCGGTGACGACCACGCGCTCGACGCGCTCGCTACGGCGCTTGCGCACGAGCTTGACTCCGAACGCCAGCACCTCGTGGCACTCGTTCAGCACCGTGGCGCCGTCGACCGCGGTGAGGCCGGCCACCGTCTCGATCGCGCGGTGGAGCGCGTCGCGCCAAGGGGGGCGGGTGCGCTCGTCGTCTTCCGCGCGCAGGAGGCGGGCGAGGTCGGCGTACGGCTGCACGCGGTAGGGGATGGGCTGCGCCGCCGACTCCTGCCACGCGTCGCTCCCGCCCGGGACCAGGATGAGCGACCCGCCGCGGCCGTGCGCGCGCATGGACACGGCGAGCTGCGCGAGCACGCTGGTGGGCCCCTTCGAAGGGAGCGGCGCGTCGAAGCCCAGGAGCGAGGAGAGCAGGGCGGGGCAGTCGGGAAGGCTGGCGCCGCCCTCGTCGACCTCCATGATGCGGTCGCCCTGCAGCACGGCGATGGTGCCGAACTTGTCGAACTCGTCGCCGCGCTTGTACTTGATCACCAGCAGGCCGGGCTCGACCACCTCCAGCACCAGCGTGGAGGCGGGGATGAGGCGGGTGGTGCCCCACACTCTCAGCTCGTCGCCGTGCGGCCACACGCCCAGGTGGATGCCCGGGCGCTCGACGGCGGGGGCGAGGCGGGCGAGGTATTTGGCCTGGAAGCGGAGCGGGCGGTCGAACACCATCGACTGGCCGCCGGGCGGGATGAAGGCCAGGGAGATGCGCGGCACGCGGCCTTCCTCGCGCTGCAGGCTGGCCCAGAACGCGCCGTCGATCAGCGCCTCGATGGTGTCGACGTCCGGCCGCGGCCCCAGCGCGCCGACGCCTCGCGCGTCGGCCGCCTCGGCGTGGCCGGCCAGGTGGCGCGCCACCGTCGGCGCCACGAGCCGCGCCGCGGGATACCCCGGTTGCATCTTCGTCTTCTTCTCCGTCTTCGTCGTCTGCATGCCGCCCGCTGCCGCACGGATCGGGCCTCGCCAACCGACCGGATCACACGGAGGGAACGGAGGAAACCGAGGCGGATCCTCGCGTCGCCCCCGTTCTCCGCGGGGGGCTCAGGGGCGGTACGTCTTCGATTGCCCGCGGGGGATGCTGAGCGTCTGCCAGGCGTCGCCCGCGTAGTGCTTGGCGAGGAGGACGATCTGGCCCGTGTGGATGGCGAGGTGCGAGAGATGGCGGTTCAGCGCGCCGAGCACGGTGTGCGGCTCGCCGCGGATGTGGATGGTGCGCAGCAGGTCGTCCGCGGTGAGCGCGGCCAGCTCGCGCTCGAGGATCTCCCAGCCGCCGGCCCAGGCCGCCTCGATGTCCGCGCGGGTCTCGCCGTCCTCGACGATGAACTCGCCGTCGCGGTCGCGGTCGGGCTTCTCGCCGTCGCTAGTGAGGAAGTCCGTCATCCGCGAGCGCAGGTTGCCGCCCACGTGCTTCAGGTTGATGGCGATGCTGTTCGTCTCCGCATCCGGCGCGGCGAAGAAGCCGTGGTCGTCCACCTGCGCGACGGCGCGCTCGGCGGCGTTCCGCAGCGACTTCAGCCGCTCGGCCATGTCGCGCAGGTACTCAGTTCCGATCTCCATCTTCCCATCTCCCTGATCTCGGTGCGTGGTCGGACAGGGGAATTGATGGCATGTGGAGAAGCGGAGCAACAGGAGGAGCTCCTCCGCGACTCTGCTTCTCCGGGTGCCAAGATGCATGTCGGATCTGCAGTGCGGCCGGCCTGAATAGAAGTCCACTGGCCAGCCCCCCACCGGCGGCTGAAGCCGCAGCGCCGCAGCAACAACTACGGGAAGCCTCGCAGACTGCGCGAGGCTGTTCGGTTCACGACGGGTCATCGCCGCTCATGGCCGGCACCTCTCATACCCAATCCGGCAGAAGAATCCGTGCATCTAGCCAAATCACGTGCTGCGGCGATGATAGATCCTTCGGCCTGCAGCCTATCGTGTAGAGGCTGGGTACGGTGTGGCCGGCCTCAGGATGACGTCGGCTTGATGCGACGATGAATTCCAGGATTCGGTATCATCGTCCCTGGACGCGAGCAGCGCGGGGGCGACTCAGGCGAGCCAGTCGCGGAGGCGGGCGTAGACGGCGGGGGTGTGGAGGAGGGCGAAGTGGCTGGTGCGGTAGAGGATGCAGCGCCGCTCCGGAGGGATGGCGAGGCAGCGCTCCGGCTCCGCGTGCTCGCCGAGGGCGCTGTGCAGCGGGACCAGGCCGTCGCCCCACACGCGCTCGCCGAAGCCGCCGGGGCGCCGGCCGCGCGTGGCGGCGATGGCGTAGCACTCGACGCCGGCGGGGAGCGGGACGATGCCGCGCGGGTCGCCGCCGCGCTCGAAGCGGTCGCGTCCGTGCCAGTCCTCGTCCAGCAGGCTGCCGTGGCGCAGGTCGGTGATGCCGGCGCTGCGCATCCGCCCCAGCCGGGCGAAGGGCGCGGCGTACGGGACGGCGGCGAGCGCCGTCTCGAAGGCGTTGCCGTGGCGCTCCAGCGGCGAGCCGTGGTGCGGCGTGGCCAGGAAGACGAGCTTGCGCAGCATCGCCGGCCAGCGGTGCCCGACCGCCGCGGCGTAGTGGCACGCGCTGCGCGCCACCATCCCCCCCATGCTGTGCCCCACGATGGCCAGCCGCTCCACCGGCACCGGCCACGCCCGCAGCAGCGCCTCGAGCAGCGCGGCGAAGTCGCGGCCGTTGCGGGAGATGTGCAGCCCGGTGTTGTAGTGCAGGTAGACCGGCGTGTAGCCCAGGTCGCGCGCCAGCGCCTGCCCGTGGTCGCCGGTGCCGCGCAGGTCCCACTGCAGGTCGTTCATGCACAGGCCGTGGACGAGCACCACGATGCGCCCCGTGGCGTCCGGCACCGCGGCGGCGAGGGTGTCGCGCTCCAGCGGCAGCACGCGCCCGCCGCGCCGCAGGACCATGGGGATGGCGAGCGCGTTCCCCGTCTCCGCCAGGTGGTCGCCGATGACGCCGTTCACCACCGCGCGGACGGCGGCCTCGCGCCGCGCATCCGTCAGCGCCACGCGCCGCTCGCGGCCGCCGAGCATGCGCAGCACGCCGAAGGTGCCGCGGGTGAAGAGGCGGATCGAGCGGTAGACGAGGCCGGTGATCCCGCGCGTCCGCGCCGGCTCGCGGCGGCGCCAGCGCGGACGGGCGATGCGCGCGTGGACGTCTTCCGCGACCTCCGTGGCCTGCTCCACACCGCGCGCGGCGATCAGCGCGGCCGCGATCGCCGCGTCGTATCCTCCGTCGCCGTCAGGAGATGCGTTCACGTCCGGATCACGGCTCGGGGGATGAAAGGTTGACCATTGACCCGACGGTCAATATCTTTCAAGCTACCCGGTGAAACGGGTCGCGTCAACCGTTCTCCGCAGCCCGAACACCGGATCGACATGTCCGCAGGCCCGACCGCCATCTCCCCGCACGCCGGCGAGGGGGAAGAATTTCACGACGACATCATCTACCCGGCCGCGATCCCGTTCGTGCTCGTCCACCTGGCGTGCCTGGGGGCGATCTGGACCGGGGTGACCGTGAACGCGCTGATCCTGTGCGTGGCGCTCTACGTCGTCCGCATGTTCGGGGTGACGGCGGGGTACCACCGCTTCTTCAGCCACCGCTCGTTCAAGACGAGCCGCGCGGGGCAGCTCGTGCTGGCGTGGCTGGCGCAGAGCTCCACGCAGCGCGGCGCGCTCTGGTGGGCGGCCGTGCACCGCCACCACCATCGCCATTCCGACACCGAGCTGGACGTGCACTCGCCGCGGCAGCGCGGGTTCTTCTACTCGCACGTGGGGTGGATCTTCGACCGGCGCAACGAGAAGACGGAGATGGACGCGGTGCCGGACCTGACGCGCTACCCCGAGCTGGTGTGGCTGGAGCGCTTCCCGCTGGTTCCGGCGGTGGTGCTGGGCGTCGCCTGCTTCGCGTTCGGGGGATGGACGGCGCTGGTCGTGGGCTTCTTCTGGAGCACGGTGCTGCTGTACCACGGCACCTTCTTCATCAACTCGCTGGCGCACGTGACGGGGAAGCAGCGCTACGTGACGGGCGACGACAGCCGCAACAACTGGTGGCTGGCGCTGATCACGCTGGGCGAGGGGTGGCACAACAACCACCACGCCTATCAGCGGTCCACGCGGCAGGGGTTCCGCTGGTACGAGATCGATCCGACGTTCTACGTGCTGAAGTCGCTGTCGTGGCTCGGGCTGGTGTGGGAGCTGGGCGAGCCGCCGGTGGAGGTGGTGCGCAACGAGCGGCGGCTGGGGGCGGCGGTGGTGGAGAAGGTGGCGCACCAGCTGGCCGCGGCCTTCCCGGCGGACCGCATCGCCGCGCAGGTGCACGCCGCGCTGGCCGCCGCGCCGCAGATGGAGGACGTGCGCGCCGCGCTCCGCAACGCGCAGTCGCATGCGGCGTCGGCGCTGGCTGGGCTCCACCTTCCCGAGCTGCCGACGCTGGACGAGGTGCGGCAGTACGCCGAGCGCACGCTGGCCCGCACGCCCAGCCTGGACCAGATTGCCGAGCGCGCCCGCCAGCTGGTGGTCGAGGCCGTCTGCGCGCGCCTGGCCGAGCAGCTGAGCCCCGCCTGACCGCGGCGACCGCGAAACGGCGGCGGGGGTGCTGGTCCTTGTGTGGCCGGCGCCCCCGCGCTGTTTTCGGTGTTTCGGGAGATGGGGATCGCCGATGCGCGGCGGATCGTGTTCGGCGTGAGATCGCTGGTGCGCAGCGGATCGTGTCCGTCGTGGGATCGCCGGTGCGCGACGGATCGTGTTCGGCGTGAGATCGCCAGTGCGCGGTGGATGACGTCCGTCGTGGACGGATATACTCGCGAAAATGCGAGTGAACTCGCGGCTACAACGGCACGCAGTCCGCCTGCGCGGACTTCAATGGCGAGAGGCATTTGCAGTTCACTCTCGCACCTTCGCACTCTCGCACTTTCGCACCTGATGCCGGGCCGCAAAGCACCCGAGGAACAGCGCAGGCTCGAAATCCTGAAAGCCGCCTACCGCGTGGCCGCGCGCGAGCGGCTGACGGGCCTCACCGCGCAGGCCGTCGCCGGCGAGGCGGGGGTGAGCAAGGGGCTGGTGTTCTTCCACTTCGGCAATCGCGACGGGCTGCTGGTGGCGCTGCTCGCCTGGCTGCTGGAGATCACCCTCGTCGGCCCCGAACTGGCGGACGTGCTCGAGGGCCAGACGCCCGCCGAGCGGATGCTGAGCGCCATCCGCCGCGACGTGGAGGCGCTGCCGAAGCAGCGCGAGCGCGTGGCCCTGTTCTTCGACTTCTGGGTGATGGGGACGCGGCACCCCGGCGTGCAGCGCGCCATCCGCGCCGCGCTGGACCGCTACCGCGACGCCTTCCGCCCGCTCGCGCAGGCCGTGGTCGACGCCGAGCCGGAGCGCTTCGGCCGCGAGGGCGCCGAGGGGCTGGCGGGCGTGGCCGCCGGCTTCATCGAGGGCTGTGCCCTGCAGGTGGTGATGGACCCCGACCGCTTCGACGTGGACAGCTACATGCGCACGCTTGCGGCGCTGGTGGGGTAGCGTTTGTCGGATGCGCGTCGGCGGACAGAGGCTTAAGAGGTTGGTGCTGGTCTGATGCGAAAGTAAATCGAATACCCTTTGCCCGTTGGATACTCGTCGCGCTCTACGAGGATGACCAAGCTATTTCCCATGGGCCAAGAGCCCGGTCTTCCCATGCGAACGGCTCGCACCGCAGCGGGGTTGCTGCGGCCTCCTAGCTTCCGCAGAAGGGTTTCTGCGGCGCTGGAGGCTTCGTTCAATGTACGCCGTTCATATCTCGGATTGCTGCGATAGTGCTCGGCCTCGATGGTGATTTCCCGGACCGTCGATTGATCGCCGTTTACGATGTAGCTCACCTCATCAGGAATCAACACGTCCGTTCCTGACGGAAATACGTCACCAAAACAGCACCAATCATCACCATCCTCGACCTTGTACCCACTCGTGGGAATGCCTTGGTCAGCGAGCACCTCGCAGGTGATTCGCGGCGCGGGGAATCGTCCCGACTTCGTGGCGTCCTGATGGATCACTCCACCACCTGTTTCCCCGTCGTGCCCTGCGGTCGAGGGTGGCGTATCGGGTTGGGGATGTACATCAGCACACGCAGAGAGAAGCAGAATCAGGAAAGCGGGTAATCGCATCTGCCCTCGCGGTCACGATTGGTCGAATGCACGAACCCTGTCGGTCGTTGCTGATTCGACGGCTTCGACTTCGAGATTTCCCCCTGGATCATTCGCCTGAGAGTTCGCTGGCGACAGGGCGTGATGCCGTCGCCGTGCAGCGCACCGTCTTCAGCGCGCTGCACGACGGCTGCTCACCTCACCCGCCGGTCGTCGTGCCGCGGGCGATGCCGGTGCGGATGCGGGCGGCCTTCACGGTGGCGTTCGGGTCGGGGGCGATGCGGGAGCTGATCTCGGTGTTGTAGTGCACCGAGCCGTTCAGCGTGACGTTCTGGCCGTTGCGGCGCACGACCACCGGGAGCGGCGTGCCCTCGGGCTGGGTGCCGTAGCGCGCGCGGAAGGCGGGGCCAAAGTCCTCCGCTCCCACCTTCACCTCGCCCAGGCTGACGATGTAGTCGCCCACCTGCAGCCCCGCGCGCGCGGCCATCCCGCCGGGCACCAGGGCCACGACGCGGACTCCGGTCGAGTCGGTCTGCGTCTGCACGCCGATGCGCGCGATGTGCGCGGTATCCGCCTGCAGGCGCAGCCCCGCCAGCGGCAGCACCCGCGCGTACGGGAAGGGTTCGCGCCCGTCCACGTAGCGCGCGGCGAAGTCGGCGAAGCCGCGGCCGCCGGCGGCGCGGCTCACGGCCGCCCACCACTCGTCACCGGTGAAGCCACGGCCGCGCTGGAAATCGGCCTCGTACAGCTCGCGCATCACGGTGTCGAGCGAGCGGCGGTTGTCGCTGGCGTCGCGGATCATCACGTCGAGCAGGAAGCCGGCGAGCGCGCCCTTGGGATAGTACAGGTAGCCGGTGCCGTCCTGCGGGTGGTTCCACGTGGACAGCGACGCATCCTCCAGCGCCACCGGCGGCGAATCGTCCACCTGCTGCATCTTCTCCGTCAGGTTCTCCCACAGGTAGTCCTCGCCCGCCACGCCGCCGCGCACCAGGGCCAGCGGCGCGTAGTAGTCGGTGATCCCCTCGCTCACCCACAGCCACACCGTGGGCATCGCGCGGTCGTAGACGTACGGCCACATGTCGGCCGGGCGCAGGCGCTTCACGTTCCACGAGTGGAACATCTCGTGGGCGGTGATGTCGAGGAGGACCGGCGTGCCGATCAGCTCGGGAGTGTAGATGCCCAGGTGGCTGCGCGAGTGCTCCAGCGCGCTGCCGCCCGGGTACTGCTCGGGGAAGACCATCATGGTGGTGTAGTCGGGCCACGGCGCGTCGTGGAAGACGGCGGCCTCGGCGGGCGCCATGGCGGCGATGCCGCGCCAGACGGCGGCGCGGGCGGTGTCCTGCAGCCGCCCCGCGGGATACGTGGCCAGGCGGTGCCACTTCCCGGCCACCTGCATGGAGTCCAGGTCGAAGCGGCCGACGAAGAACGGCATGTCGACCAGGTCGTGGTAGTTGCTCTCGCCGTAGGTGAAGCGCCCCGGCCGCGCGCGCATGCTGGTGGCGACGTTCCAGCCGGCGTCGGTGCGGATGGTGATGGTGGCCGGGAAGTCGGGGGTGCGCCCCTCGGGGTAGAGGAACGCGGTGGTGCCGTTGAAGAACAGGAAGTCCGGCTGCGCCCACGCCATCGCGTTGTCGAGCGAGTCGGCGCGGTACTCGAACGACACGGTGACCGGGCCGGCGCCGCCGGGGCGCACGCGCCAGGTGTCGGGGTCGACCTTGTCCCAGCGCACGGGCGCGCCGCGCTGCACGGCGCCGAAGCCGCTCACCCAGTGGGCGTAGTTGCTGACCTCGTACGCCCCCGGCGTCCACACCGGCAGCGACAGCAGCACCGGCGAGGTGGAGGCCGCGTCGAAGGTCATGTCCACGTGCATCGAGCGGTCCTTCGCCGTCTGCGCAGTGAACGTGACTTCGTAGCGGATGTTGGAGATGGGCGCGGAGCGGAGAGTCGCGGCGCTCGTCGCCGTGTTGCTCGCTCCGGGCTGGGCGGCGATGATGCTCGGTACGAGGAGAGTGGCGACGGCGAGTGTGGCGGAGCGTTTCAGCAGGGGATGCATGTGGAATCCAGTCAGGGGGTTGATGACACCGGTGCAGGAGGGACGTTAGCCAACGACTGAAACGGAGATGCAAGCGGGGCCTCGGGTGCTACTCCGTGATCCCGCTGTGCGAATCATCATTACGATTCTGCCGCCTTCCGCGCCACCACGAACACGCGCCCCTCCCGCTAGGCTTGCCGTGACATCGGTTTGCGGATGACGAAGCGCTACGGACGCGGGGTGCTCTCCTCGCCCTCCCGCGCGCGCCGCTCCGTCTCCTCGTCGAGGACGGCGCGGACGGACTCGAGCAGCGGGTGGCCGGCGGTGTACTGGCGGCCGTAGCCCAGGTTGAAGCGGTAGTCGAAGTCCGGCGGGTTGGCGCCCTGCGTGTGCTGCAGGATGGTCTCCAGCTTGTCGAGCGCCTTGGCGAGCCGCGCCTCGGGCGTGACCGCGGCCTCGTACTCGTCCCACAGCGAGGTGATCTCGGCGCGCAGGTCGGCGGGGAGCGGGGACAGGAGCTGCAGCAGGTCGCGGCGCTCGCCGGCGGACTTGCCCTCGCCGAGCGCGGCCTGCTCGGGCGCGGGCACGTCGCCGCCGATGGCCTCGCCCAGGTCGTGGATGATGCAGATGCGGATGAGCCGCGCGAAGTCCACGCCGGGGAAGTCGCGGTGCAGCACCAGCGCCATCAGGCACAGCCGCCACGTGTGCTCGGCCACGCTCTCCTGCTGCCCGGCCGAGGTCCAGCCGCTGCGCGTGGCCGTCTTCAGCGCCTCGGCGGCGCGCAGGAAGTCCAGGATGCCGCCCAGCTCGGTCGGTTGCACGGGGAGATCGGGATTCGGCGATGACGGCTACGACGCGTGCCGGGAAAGGTACGCGCGGAGCTCCGCGACGGCACCCTTCTCCGTCATTCGATGTGTTTCCGCGGCGGACGTGCGGGACGGGGTATGGATCCTTCGGCCTGCAACCTCTTGTGTGGGAACTGGTTGCGGCGTGGGCGGCCTCAGGATGACGTCACGGGGATGGCGCGGAGCGCCCAGTCGCCCGGGCGAGATTCGGGATCAAGAGGCCGAGGCGGGGCCCGAGCGCGGGAGGAGCGCGGTGAAGGTGGTGCCGTCCTCGGCGCTGGATGTGACGTGGAGGGCGCCGCCGTGCGCGCGGGCGATCTCCGAGGCGATGTAGAGGCCCAGGCCCAGCCCCGTGCGCGGCACACTGCGGGTGCCGCGCACGTACGGCTGGAAGATGTGCGGGAGCACGTCTTCGGGGATCACGTCGCCGCGGCTGGTGACGGCCAGGCGCAGCATGCCGTCGGTGCCGTCGGCCACCACGTCCACCGGCTCGCCTGGCGGGCTGTGCTCCACCGCGTTCCCCACCAGGTTCGACAGCATCTGCCCCACGCGGGTGCGGTCGAACCAGGCCGTAGCGGGCGGGTTGGAGGTCACGCGGATGGTGCGGTCCGGGTGCGCGGCGGCGATCTCGGCCACGACGTGGCGGACGACGAAATCGACGTGGTCGATCTCCATCGGGTCGATCGGCATCCCCCCGCCCAGCCGCCCGCGCGCGAAGTCCAGCACGTCGTCGATCAGCCGCGTCATCCGCCGCCCGCTGGTGACGACGCGCTCCAGGATGGTGCGCTCGGTGGGCCCGGGCTCCAGGTCCAGCAGGAAGTTGGCGCCGGTGACCACCGAGGTGAGCGGGTTGCGCAGGTCGTGCCCCAGCACGGCGATGAACTGCTCGCGCAGCTCGGCCGTCTTCCGCTCGTCGGAGAGCGCGGCGCGGTCGCGGAGGGACGACTCCTCGGCCTCCAGCTGCATGCCGATGAGGTCGGCGAAGAGCTTCACCATCTCCAGCGTCTTGCCGTCGCGCAGCACCGCGGGGCGTGAGTCCAGCGCGCAGACGTTGCCGAAGTAGCGGCCGTCGGGGCGCACGATGGGCGTGGCGATGTAGCTCTCGAAGCCGTACAGCTTCGGCGTGGGGTGGTCGCAGAAGGCCGGCTCGCGGCTGGCGTGCTCGATGACGATGGGCGCCCCCGTCGCCCGCACCTCGCTGCACAGCGTGGTGGCCACCTCCAGCTCGCCGCCCACCTCCAGCCCGAACCCCATCCGGTCCAGCACGGCGCAGCAGGTCCACGCCCCTTCCGTAACCCGCGCGACCAGCGCCAGGCGCAGGCCGGTGGCCTCGGAAACGACCTTGAGGATGGTGGGAACGGCGCCGATCCGCTGGATGGCGGCGATGTCCGCTTCGATGCTGATGCTCATGCGCGCGGGGTGAGGCAAGCTGGGGGCCGCGTGGTGCCCGCGGCAGGGCGCCGCGTCGGTCGCGGGCCCGGGCGCGCAACAATACGACCCATCCGGCCTTCTGTTCCCCGCCGCTTCGTCCGTTTTGCGGCTCGTGGGACGATCCGGGGGAGATCAGGGAGGGGAGGGCGCGGGGAGGAGGCGGCCGGTGAGCGTGGTGCCCGGCGCGCGGTCGCGGCGCTCGCGCGGGGCGGTGGCGCGGCCGAAGCGCAGGTACAGCCGCGCGGGGCCGTCCTGCACGCCGAAGCGGCGCTCCACCACGAGCTCCAGGGTGGAGAGATCGACGTTCCACCGGTCCTGGAAGACGCGGAAGCCGAACCCGCCCGACACCGTCGGCGCGCCGCCCCAGCGCGATCCATCCCCGAAATCCCCCGCCATGTACATCCCCGCCGTCGCGACCAGGTACGGCTCCGCGCGCGACGCCTTGCCGAACCCCACGAACTGGGACGGGAACGCCCGCGCCAGGGTGAGCCGCGGGCCCATGGCCACGCCCTCGACGACTTCGCGGTTGCCGGGGCTCACGCCGGCGGCCACCTCCAGCCACGGCATCCACGCGCCGCGGCCGCCGAGCGCGCGCATGCGCCCCCACGACGCCATGACCTCGCGGCCACGTTCGGGGTCGCCGGTGAGCTGGAGCGCGAGATTGAAGGTGGAGTAGCGCGGGGCGGGCTCGTACTCGCCCACCGGGCGCTGCGCGAGCGCGCGGGCGGGGATGAGGAGCGTGGGGATGAGGATGAGGGCGCGGCGGAGGTGCATCGGTGCTGCGTCCGCGGGCGTCTGGGCAGATGCGGTCCGGCGCCGGGGCCGCCGCGCGCGCTTCTACACGCGGCGGCCCCGGAAGGATCACTCCGGAACGTCCCAGAAGCGGTGAAGCTGACAGGGCGCCTCGCCGCCCATCTCCTCCTCCGCAGCCGACGGCTCCGGGCGGACGGGGGACGGCTTCGGCGCGTCCGCGGGCGCCGCATCGGGCGGTGGAGACGCGGCGCGCGGCGGGACCGGGCTCTCCGGCTTCTCCGTCATCATTCCCCAACGCCTTTCACGCGGTTCCGCCGCGCGGCGTGGACGCGGTGCCGCGCGGGCAGGGCGGCCTGGGGTAGTTGAACACGTCCGCCACGATCGGGTCCGACGGCAGGAGCGCCTGGTAGATGTGGAGGACGCGGAACGGGTCGGTGTCGCTCACGGTCCGCGCGATCTGCCCGATGGATGCGCGCCCCCGCTCGTCGAAGCGCACCACGAACAGGTTTCCGCGCGAGAGCGAGTACCGCCTGCCCGCGATGGTGGCGCGCTGCCGGACGGCGTCGTAGGTGGTGACGAGGGAGCGCCGGGAGCCGTGCGGGCCGGACCAGGCCCACCAGTCGTCGCCGCTGCTCTCCGAGAAGTTGCCGGTGGAGGCCGACGAGGTCCACCGCCTCGAGACCGAGTCGGCGCCCGCGAAGGTCACCATCACGTGGTAGGCGGCCGCGTTCGGCGCGCCCTGCCTCGCGTTCCTGGCCCGGTATCCCTCCACGCTCACGATCACCGCGAGCTTGCCGAAGCCCGCGTGGCTCGATCCGAACGGGACCACGGAGTCGTGCAGGCGCATCCATTCCATCCTGATGCCGTTCTGGCCCGCCCACGCCGCGAGCAGCCACGCCGCCGCGAGCACCACCGCCGCCTGCTTCTTGGACGAATTCATCCGCACCTCCCGAAGTGAGCGAGAGTGAGCCCCGCCACCCACCGCCGCACACACCGGGCCATTTCGGCCGCGCCATGCCGCACCGGCGAATCGCCAGCCACGGCGCGGAGATTCACGGAATGGGGGAGGTGCGAAGCCGCGGATGCGGATCGCAATTGGGGCGCGAGCGGGGCGGAGATTGGGGATGATGCGCCCCGGCGGAGTCTGGCTGCAGCCGCGACTCCGCGTCGCCGGCCTCGGGGCGACGCCTGATTTGCGCGCCGAGGCCGGGCGGGCACGATGGAGTCCGCGCAGGCGGACTGTGTGCCGTTGTAGCCGCGACCTCGGTCGCATTTTCGGATATCCGGACCCCGCTGCGGACGTCTTCCCGAGGATGGCGAGCGCGTGTCGATCGATGGGCTTACGTCCCGGTCAATCCATCGCCCCCAGAAGCCAGCGGCGGACGCGGTCGAGGGCGACCTGGGCGGTGGTGCCCTTGATCCAGTCGCGGCCGCGGTCGCCCAGGTCGTAGCGGCGCGACCACACGCCGCCCTCCCACGCCAGCCCCACGCAGACGGTGCCCACCGGCTTCTCCGGCGTGCCGCCGCCCGGCCCGGCGATCCCCGTGGTCGACAGCCCGACGTCCGCGCCAGCCAGGCGGCGGACGCCCTGCGCCATCTCCTCCGCCGTCTGCGTGCTGACGGCGCCGTGCGCGGCCAGCGTCTCCGCGCGGACGCCGATCACCTTCTCCTTCGCTTCGTTCGAGTACGTCGCCACGCCCAGGAGGAAGTAGGCGGAGCTGCCGGCCACGTTCGTCACCCAGTCGCCGATGCGGCCGCCGGTGCACGATTCGGCGACGGCCAGCGTCAGCCCGCGCTCGCGCAGCAGGCGGCCGACGGTTTCCTCCATCCCCTCGTCGCCCACGGCGAACAGGTGGTGGCCCAGGCGCTCGCGGACGCGGGCCTCCAGCGCGTCCAATCGCCCCTCCAGGTCGTCGCCGGGGGCGCCGGCGACGGTCAGGCGCGCCTGGATGCGCGGGAACGCGGCCCGGAACGCCAGCCGCGCCTCGTCCGCGGCGACCACGCCGGCCAGCAGCTCGTCCAGCCTGCTCTCGGTGAGCCCGAAGGTGCTGTAGGTGCGCGACAGGAAGCGGCGGTCCGGCTGCCGCGCGGCCACCCACGGCACCAGCCAGTCGCGCACCATCGCGCGCGTCTCGCGCGGGACGCCGGGGAAGCACGCCACCCACCGCTCGTGCCCGCTGCGGTCGACGCGGACGACAAAGCCCGGCGCGGTGCCGTTGGGATTGGGGATGATGGTGGCGCCGTCGGGAAAGAGCGCCTGCTTGCGGTTGTTGGGCGGCATGTCGAAGCCGCGCATGCGGAAGCGCGCCTCGATGTGCGCGAGCGACGCCTCGTCCAGCACCAGCCCGCGCCCCGCCACGCGCGCCACGACCGCCGTCGTCAGGTCGTCCGCCGTGGGCCCCAGGCCACCGGTGCAGACGACCAGGTCGGCGTCCTCCAGCGCGCGCTCCAGCGTCCGCGCGATGCCGTCCTCGTCGTCCGTCACCGAGAAACCGCCCACGGGCTCCACGCCGACGGCGCGCAGCTCGCCCGCGATGAAGCCGGAGTTCGTGTCCGTCGTCAGCCCCCCGACGATCTCGTCGCCGATGGCCAGGAATGCGGCTTTCATCGATCGATCATCCCGATCGCCATCTCCCGAATCTTCATCATCCCATCTCCATGACCCCGAATCTTTATCCTCCCTGAAAGAGCCGGCAGGACCTGCGTGCGTCGTCGGGTATCGGATATGGAAAAATGCGAGTGAACTCGCGGCTACAACGGCACGCAGTCCGCCTTCGCGGACTTCATCCGTGCCGCACCTGTGGCGCGGTCATCCGGATATGTCGCAGCCACGATCGTACTTCCGTACTCCCGTACTTTCGTACTTCTTCTCACTTCCCCCGCATCGCCTTCAGCGCGCCCTTGACCGTTTCGCGGGGCATGCGGGTGAGGCCGTTGAACTCGCCGCCGCTGGCGATCCACTCGCCGCCGTCGATGGTGACCACCTCGCCGTTGATGTAGGGCGCGGCGTCGCTGACGAGGAACGCGGCCAGGTTCGCCAGCTCCTCGTGCTGGCCGAAGCGCCCCATGGGGATGCGCGCCTTCGCCTCGGCTTCGAGCTCGGGGGTGGGCATCAGCGCGTTCCAGGCGCCCTCGGTGGGGAACGGGCCGGGGGCGATGGCGTTGCTGCGGATGCCGTACGTGGCCCATTCGACGGCCAGCGAGCGCGTCATCGCCAGCACGCCGGCCTTGGCGCAGGCGCTGGGAACCACGAACGCCGACCCCGTCCACGCGTAGGTGGTGACGATGTTCAAAATGCTGCCCCCCGCCTTCCGCTCGATCATCCGCCGGCCCACGGCGAGCGTGGCGTGGAAGGTTCCGTTCAGCACGGTGGAAACGACGGCGTTGAAGCCGTTGGGCGTCAGGTCTTCCGTGGTCGCCAGGAAGTTGCCCGCGGCGTTGTTGATGAGGATGTCGATCCCCCCGAAGCGCTCGGCGGCGGCGGCCACCATCGCCTCCACGCTGGCGAAGTCGCGCACGTCGCAGGGGTGCGTGGCCACGCGGTCCGCGGGGCCGATCTCCCCCGCGGCGCCCTCCAGCCGCTCGGCGCTGCGGCCGGTGATGGCCACGTTGGCGCCGAGCGCGGCGAACTTCTTCGACATCGACAGGCCGAGCCCGGAGCCGCCCCCCGTCACCAGCACCGTCTTTCCCGCCAGCAGGTCGTCGCGGAACACCGGCATCTCCCGTATCTGGGATGAACAGTCGGAACCTCTCGCGCGGTTGAGACTACCGAGCATGCGCGGGCGGCGAAAGCCCGCGGTGGCGCCCCGCGCCCGCGCGCCGTTAGCTTTGCGGCCCGACTGGATGCGAATCCCCCAACCCGTGCAGTCATGCGGCTCTCCACCATCCTCCGCCGCGCGCTGGCCGCGTCCGCCGCGCTCCTGGCCCTCGCCGCGCCCGTGCGCGCGCAGCCGTTCGCCGCGCCCGCGCAGGGCGACACGGCGCTGCGCATCATCCTGCTCACGATGGGGCCGGGCGACGAGGTGTGGGAGCGCTTCGGCCACAACGCCATCTGGGTGCACGACCCGGCCAACGGCGCCGACGTGGCGTACAACTACGGGATGTTCGACTTCCGGCAGGAGAACTTCATCCTGAACTTCGCCCGCGGGCGGATGAACTACTGGATGGAGGGGTTCGACGCGTACCTCACGCTGGACCACTACCGGATGCTGAACCGCAGCGTCTGGGCGCAGGAGCTGAACCTGACCGCCGCGCAGGCGCGCCAGGTGAAGGAGATCCTGGAGGAGAACGCGCGCCCCGAGAACCGCTTCTACCGCTACGACTACTACCGCGACAACTGCTCCACCCGCGTGCGCGACGTGCTGGACCGCGTGCTGGGCGGCGCGCTGAAGCGGGCAACGGCGACGCAGCCGGCGGGCGTCACCTACCGCTGGCACACGCGGCGGCTGGTGGGCGACGGCGCCGCGAACGTGCCCATCTACACCGCCATCAACACCGGCCTGGGCCCCGCGGCCGACCGCCCGCTGACGAAGTGGGAGGAGATGTTCCTCCCCATGAAGCTGCGCGACGAGGTGCACGCGCTGCGGGTCCCGGACGCACAGGGGCGGATGGTGCCGCTGGTCGCGCGCGAGCAGACGATCTTCGCCGCCACGCGCCCGCCGGAGCCGTCCGGCCCGCCGCACTGGCTGCTGGGCTACCTCCTCGCGGGGCTCGCCATCGGCGGGCTGATCGCCTTCCTGGCGACGCGCGCGCCGCGGAGCACGGCGGCGCGGCTGGCGTTCTCGGCGGTGAGCGGGACGTGGCTGCTGGTGGCGGGGATCGGCGGGCTGGTGCTGCTGGGGCTGTGGGTGGCCACGGACCACGCGATCGCGTACCGCAACCTGAACCTCTTCCAGCTTTCGCCCTTCGCGCTGCCGCTGGCCGTGTTCGTGCCCGCGCTGGCGCAGGGAAAGCGGTGGGCGCCGCGCTGGGCCGTGCGCCTCTCCCTCGTCGTCGCGGCGATGTCGGTGCTGGGGCTGCTGCTGAAGGTGCTCCCCCCGTTCCGCCAGGTGAACGGCGAGGTGATCGCGCTCGCGCTGCCGATCAACCTGGCCGTCGCGTGGGCCGCGTGGCGGCTGGCCGGCGCGCCGCGCGTGATCGCGCCCGCGGGGAAGTCGCGGAACGCGGAGCGGGAGCCGGTGGCGGCGTAGGGAAGTGCGGGAGTGCGGGAGTGCGGGAGTGCGGGAGTGCGTGTCCGACGCATCGCGCCCTCTCCGGCCGGCCTGGGCCGTCCACCTCTCCCGTACCGGGAGAGGTAGCTGAACCGGCATCTCCGGCACGGGGAAGTATTGGCGCGAGCACAGGTTGCAGGCCGCACCACCGCTGGACAGCCCCCTCGCCCGGTACGGGAGAGGGCGAGCGCCCTAAGGCGCGGGGAGAGGGCGGCGCGGACGGGGCCGAAGCGCACCGCTGGCATCCATGCAGGGCTGTTGCATCAACCGAGGATCATCTCAGGCAGTGGACGAAGGCGATGGCGATGGCGACGGAAGTGCAGGTGTTCGGCACCAGGAGCTGCAACGAGACGAAGAAGGCGCTCCGGTTCTTCAAGGAGCGCCGCATCAAGACGCACTTCGTCGACCTGAAGGAGCGCCCCGCGTCGGCCGGCGAGCTGAAGCGCTTCGGGCAGAAGTTCGGCTGGGAGGCGCTCCTGGACCGCGATGGCAAGCACTTCCGCGGGCGCGGCCTGCACGTGGCGCACGTCTCCGAGGCCCGCATCCCCACGCTGCTGGAGGACGATCCCATGCTGCTGGTGACGCCGCTGGTGCGTAGCGGCAACGTCCTGGCCATCGGCTGGAACGAGGCGCAGTGGCGCGACTTCGTGAAGCAGGCGGGGTGACGTGAGGATCGTGCGCGGAAAATGGGCCGGCCGGCACCTCACCTCGCCCGCGGACCGGCGCGTGCGCCCCACGGCGGAGCACGTGCGCGACGGGTGGCTGGGGCTGGTCGAGCCCGAGCTGGCCGGCGCGCGCGTGCTGGACCTGTTCGCGGGGACCGGCGCCCTCGGCCTGGAGGCGATCTCGCGCGGCGCCAAGTACGCCGACTTCGTGGAGACGCGCCCCGCCAGCCTGCACGCGCTGAAGGCCAACGTGGCCGCGCTGCACCTGCGCGAGAAGACGCGCATCTTCAAGAAGGACGCGCTCCCCTTCGCCGCGGCGCTGGAGGCGGGCGCGTACGACGTGGCGTTCGCCGACCCGCCGTACCGCTCCGGCCAGCTGGACCGGCTGATCGAGACGTGGGCGCGCACCCCCTTCGCCCGCGTCCTGACCGTGGAGCACGCGCACGACCACGAGCTGCCGATCGAAGGCGAAAGCTGGGACTTCGGCGACACGTGGGTGACGATCTTCCGCGCGAGGGAGTGAGCTACCACGGGGAAGCGGGAGGCGAGGCGTGAGGTGTGAGGTGTGGGTAGATGCGACTGATGAAGTCGCAGCGTCGCGGCTACAACGGCACGCAGTCCGCCTTCGCGGACATCACCTCCCCGCGTCCGCGGGTTCGGCGCGGGGGGATGAGGTCCGACGCTGAGCCGCATCGCCAAACGAATCCCCGCACTTCCGCACTTCCGCACTTCCGCACTGCCTCTCCCCGGCACCGCTTCTGCATCTCCGGGCGCGTCAACGTGTTGACCCAAGCGGCGGAGATGGAGCCTATGTCATCGTTCAGCACCTACCTGGTCGGGTTCATCATCCTGATCATCGGCCTCGCCATCGGGGCGCACCTGCTGGGGGCGCCGACCATGTGGATCGTGGTGGGCGTCATCATCCTGGTGGGGATCGGGATCATGGGCGCCACCACGCGCACCCGCACGCGCGACCCGGGCGGCCCGCCCACCTATTGACGCCGGCGCCGCCCTTCCTTCGTTTTCAGGGACGAACCCATCGTCAGGTGAACGCGAAGGAGGGGGTGATGCCCGAAGGCGTGCAGGTGGAGTATCCGGTCGAGGTTGTGTGGGAGGGCGGGCGCCGGTACCGCGGCGGACCCGCGGGCGGGCCCACGCTGGTCGTGGACGGCCACCGCGAGGCCGCGCCCAGCCCGGTGGACACGCTGGTGATCGCGCTGGCCAGCTGCTCGGCCATCGACGTGGTGGACTACCTGGAGAAGCGCCGCACGCCGCCGTCGTCGCTGAGCGTGTCCGTGCGCTTCTCCCGCGCGCCCGAGCCGCCGCGCCGCCTGACCGCCGCGCACCTCACCTTCCGCGTGGCCACCGCCAGCCCGCGCGAGCACGTGGACCGCGCCGTCCAGCTCTCCTTCGACAAGTACTGCTCCGTGGCCAACTCGCTCGCGCCCGACACGCGCCTGGAGTTCTCGGTGGAGCTGGAACCCGCGGGGGTCACGACGCCGGCGGAGTGACGGGGATCTGGCAATCATACCGAATCCGGAGATCGATCGTGCAATCGAGAAGCGCACGTGCGACCTCGCCGATAGATCCTTCGGCCTGCAGCCGCTCGCGCGGGGAAAGCGACGGTGTGGCCGGCCTGAATAGAAAGTTCGTGGCCTTGCCCCTCACCGGCGACTAAAGTCGCAGCAACAACTACGGGAAGCCTCGCAAACTGCGCGAGGCTGTTCGGCTCGGCAGCCGGTTCCGCTCTGGAGGGCGCCTCCCCCTTTCATCCATCGTGGTCGCGCGAAGCGC
>NZ_DATIND010000061.1 GCF_035474595.1 Longimicrobium sp. | reverse complement strand
TGGGCCACTACTTTCCCCCCGGCCTGCTGGGACTGGGACTGACGGCCCTGATGGCGTCGTTCATGAGCGGCATGGCGGGCAACGTGACGGCGTTCAACACCGTGTGGACGTACGACATCTACCAGGCGTACATCAGGAAAGGCGCGAGCGACGCCCACTACCTGTGGATGGGGCGGATGGCCACGGTGTTCGGGATCGCGCTGTCGGTGGCCACGGCCTATGCGACGACGCAGTTCAACAACATCATGGACATGCTGCAGCTGGTGTTCGCGTTCGTGAACGCCCCGCTGTTCGCCACCTTCCTGCTGGGGATGTTCTGGAAGCGCACCACCGGCCACGGCGCCTTCACCGGGCTGCTGGCGGGGACGATGGCCGCGGCGGTGCACCACGGGCTGACGCTGCCCGCGGGCGCGGTGGCGGGGACGATCAAGGGGGGATGGCTGGGGTCGGTGGTGAACACCTATCCGAGCGAGATGGCGCAGAACTTCTGGACGGCCATCTTCGCGTGGACCACCTGCATGGTGGTGACGATCCTGGTGAGCCTGGTGACGAAGCCGCGGCCGGACGAGGAGCTGCGCGGCCTGGTCTACTCGCTGACCGACAAGGTGGTGGACCGGCACGAGCCGTGGTACCGGCGTCCGTCGATCCTGGCCCTGGTGGTGCTGGGGATGACGCTGGCGCTGAATCTGATTTTCTTCTAAGGAACGGAAGTCCTAAGTCCCAAGTCCTTAAGTGCTAAGTGAAACAGCAGCTCAGGACTCAGGACTCAGGACTCAGGACTTAGGACTTAGGACTTAGGACTTAGGACTTAGGACTTAGGACTTAGGACTTAGGACTTAGGACTTAGGACTTAGGACTTGTTCTCCTCTGACTCCGCGCTGCCATGAACCTCGACATCCGTCTCCCCATCGGCGGGCTGTTCACCCTGCTGGGGCTGGTGCTTACCGGCTACGGGCTGCTGGGGCCCGGCGACGTCTACCAGCGCTCGCTGGGGCACAACATCAACCTGTCGTGGGGATTGGTGGTGCTGGCGTTCGGCGCCTGGTTCCTGTTCATGGGCCGCAAGGGCTCCAGCGGCGTCACCCCCGCCGAGGACGAGCCCGCCGGCCGCGCCACCGAGGCGCGCGAGCACGCGCTGGGCCTGGAGTACGAGGACCGGCGCCCGCGCGGGCACTGACCGACGGCGGGAAAGGCGAATAAATTCGCGGCAACAACGGCACAAAGTCCCTTCGGGACTGCAGCCTCGGCATCGGTGCGGTGAGCCGGAGCCATCGGAGAATTTCTCTCCGCTGGCTCCGTTTGCGTCAGTGGGGGACTGGATAGAGGCGACGTACGGCCGGTGGAAGTCCCCGATCGTCCCCCGCCCGAAGACGTCATCCTGAGGCCGGCCACGCCGCAACCCGTCGCTGCGCAAAACTTTGCAGGCCGAAGGATCTATCCTCGTCCAGCACGTCAGCCTGCCCAAGCGCGCCGAGGCACGGGGTGCGAATCCCGGATGGACGTGCTGTGCCGGCTATGGATCCTTCGGCCTGCAAGCTCTGGTGGGAGAATGGGTTGGGTGTGGGCGGCCTCAGGATGACGTCCATGGGGCGCGATCAGGATTCGAAAGATTGTTTTTCTGGAAGGCGACGCATGAAAAAGTGGATTCGGGGGATGGGGCTCGGTGCTGCCGCGGTTGCCGCGCTGGCGGGAACGGCCTCGGCACAGGCGACGTTGTACCGCTCGGACGCGTTCACCGTGACCGACACGTCGGTGCGGCAGGGGCGGTTCGAGGCGGTGGCGCTCTCGCGCGACACCATCGTCTCCACCTATCCGCGGTCGGGGCGCGAGATGCAGTTCCGCTTCAGCATCGACGGGCAGGACAACGAGTTCCGGCCGGGGACGCAGCACACCGTCTACATCCGCCCCACCGGCGGCCGCATCGTCTCGCCCGTCTACGTGTTCGGCGAGGAGTCGCCGCCGGAAGACCCGACGCCGGAAGCGTACGCCACCAGCGAGGAGGGCACGGCGCAGGTGACGATCCGGCTGGACATGCGCGCGGTGCTGCGCTCCTTCGCCGCCACCGGCGCGTACGACCCGCCCGAAGGGCCGCCCATCACGAGCCGCGACTTCCACCTGTACGTGCTGGGGATGCCGGAGCCGCTGAGCTGGGACGTATCCACGCTCCGCCCCGGCTCGCCCGCGGAACTGACGGACCCGGACGGCGACAGCATCTACGCGGTCACGCTGCCGATCGAGGCGCAGTACACGCGCCCGCGTGACGCCACGGGGAGGGCGATCTGGACGCGGCGGGCGGACGTCTCCGCCTTCCCGCAGCTGCGCTCGCCCGCGCGGCTGGTGGACGCGCTGTACCGGATGTCGCTGGAGGAGCTGACGCAGCTGGTGCGCGAGGACGGGGCGCTCGCCGCGGGCGCCAAGTGGCCGGGGGTGTGGACGCGCGACGTCGCCTTCTCGTCCGTCCTGGCGCTGGCCATCGCCGCGCCGGACGCGGTGCGGCGCAGCCTGCTGGCGAAGTTGGATTCGGCCGGGCGCATCATCCAGGACACGGGGACGGGGGGATCGTGGCCCGTGTCGACGGACCGGATGACGTGGGCGCTGGCCGCATGGGAGCTGTACGCGGTGACGGGGGATCGGGACTGGCTGCGGCGGGCGTACGGCATCATCCGCCGCTCCGCCGAGGCCGACCAGCATGCGATCCTGGACCCCGCCACGGGGCTGGCGATGGGCGAAACCTCGTTCATGGACTGGCGAGAGCAGAGCTACCCGCGCTGGATGGAGCCGCGCGACATCGCCCGCTCGGCGGCGGTGGGGACGAACGTGGTGCACTACGCCACCTACCGCATCCTGGCCGACATGGCGAATGCGCTGGGCGAGCCGCCGGAGCGCTGGGCGCGCGCGGCGGACCGGCTGGGCGGCGCCATCAACGCGGAGCTCTGGCAGCCGGGCCTCGGCTGGTACGCCGAATACCGCTACGGCCGCGCCTTCCCCACGCTCTCGCCGCGTCCGGACGCGCTGGGCGAGGCGCTCGCCGTCATCTACGGCGTGGCGGACCGCGAGCGGGCGGCGCGCGTCACCGCGCGGACGCCGCTGGTGGCGTTCGGCGCGCCGACGTTCTGGCCGTACATCCCCGGCATGACCAAGTACCACAACGGCGCGCTGTGGCCGTTCGTGAACGCGTTCTGGACCTGGGCGGCGGCCCAGGCGGGGAACACGGCGGCCGTCGAGCACGGGCTGGCGTCCATCTACCGGCCGGCGGCGCTCTTCCTGACCAACAAGGAGAACATGGTCGCGCGGACCGGCCACTTCGACGGCACGGTGCTGAACTCCGACCGGCAGCTGTGGAGCGTGGCGGGCAATCTCGCCACGCAGTACCGCGTGCTCTTCGGGATGCGCTTCCGCCCCGACCGCCTGGCGTTCGCTCCGATGGTGCCGCCCGCGTACGCCGGCGAGCGCACGCTCTCGAACCTGCGCTACCGTGGCGCCATCCTCACGGTCACCGTGCGCGGCTCCGGCGACGGCGTCGCATCGATGCGGATCGACGGGCGGCCGGCGGAGCGCGCGGAGTTCCCCGCCACGCTCACCGGCGAGCACACGGTGGAGATCGGGATGAACGGGCGGTGGCCCGCGGGTGCAATCAACCGCGTCGAGAACCGCTCGGCGCCGGAGACGCCGGTGGCGTCGCCGCGCGGCGGGGCGATCGTCTGGACACCGGTCGCGGGCGCGGCGTCGTACACCGTCTACCGCAACGGGCGGGTGATGACGACCACGCGGGCGACGCGGGTGCTGCCGATGGGCACCGATCCGCTCGCGGAGTACCAGGTGATGGCGGTCGATGCGTCGGGCACCGCCTCGTTCCTGAGCGAGCCGGTGCGCGTGGAACGCGCCGGCGCCGTGACGGTCGCGCGGCCGCAGGGGGCGCCGCTGGAGCGCGAGCACGCGGGCTTCACCGGCGCGGGGTACGTGCGCCTGACGCGGACGGCGAACACGACGGTGCAGGTCCCGGCGCGCGTCGCCTGCGCGGCCACGTACGACGTGGACGCGCGCTACGCGAACGGCAACGGCCCGGTGAACACCGATGCGAAGGCTGCCATCCGCACGCTGCTGGTGGACGGCCGCCCCGCCGGGGTGCTGGTGATGCCGCAGCGCGGCGTGAACGCGTGGGAGGATTGGGGATACGGCACGACGGTGCGGCTCGCGCTGACGCCCGGCGCGCACACGTTCACCCTCACCTACACGCCGCTGGACGAGAACATGGATCGGCACGAGAACACGGCGCTGTTCGACCATTTGCGGCTCACAAGGATCGGGGCGTGCCGGTGAGGTGAGCGCGGCGGGGAACGGGAGGCAGGGAATAAGGGACAGGGGATAGGGGCAAGATTCATCGAGGCACCGGGACCGGAGTGGTTCCGGTGCTTTTGTGTGGCCCCGAGGTCACCCGGGAATGAATTCCCAGGCAACAACAGCACAAAGTCCCTTCGGGACTGCGGCCTCGGTATCCTCGCGATGAGTGAAGATCCTCTGCTCCGCGCTGCTGGTGAGGGCGAGTTGGGGAGGGCTCGGCGTGCGGTGAGTTATCGAAAAATTCTTGAGGGAGGATGGTATCGAGGGGCGATGCGGGCGGGGCGTGCTCTCATCCTGATGACGCAGTTGGCGATCTCGTTCTACGAACCGAGGGTGACGACGTGCCGCTCCGCCGCAGATCGTCTGGCGGCTTCGATGATCTTGAGGACGGCGATGGCGTCGGTGGGATCGACGGGGGGCGGGGTGCCGGCGCGGAGGGCGGCGGCGATGGCGGCGTAGTAAGCGGGATAGTTGCCGCGCGCGGTGGGGACGGGCTCCCACTGCTCACCGGCGCCGAGGCGCCCCCAGTGCTCGGGGGGCTCCTCGCCCCAATCGGCGGCGCCGGGTCGGCCGCCGGCGCGGAGGATGGATTCCTGCACGTCGAGGTGGTGCTTCACGTACGCGGCGCGGCTGCCGAGCACGCGGAACCGGCCGTTGTCGTCCGCGGAGACCGAGCTCATCCACAGGTGCGAGCGGACACCGGATGCGTGGGTGAGGTCGACGAAGGCATCGTCATCCACCTCCACGCCCGGACGGCGGCGGTCCAGCTCGGCGTAGACGTGGCGTGCGGGGCCGAAGAGGACGAGCGCCTGGTCGATGAGGTGGCTCCCCAGGTCGTAGAGCACGCCGCCGGCATCGGCTGGGTCGCCGTGCTCGCGCCAGCCCTGCTTGGGCGTCGGGCGCCAGCGCTCGAAGCGCGACTCGAAGCGGTGGACGTCGCCCAGCGCGCCCTCGGCCAGGAGGCGGCGGAGGGTGAGGAAGTCGCCGTCCCAGCGGCGGTTCTGGAAGACGGAGAGGAGGCGGCCCCGCGAGCGTGCTTCGTCGACCAGCGCGCGCGCCTCGGCGGAGGTGGCCGCGAGGGGCTTGTCGACGACCACGGCGAGCCCCGCCTGCAGCGCCGCGCGCGCGAGCGGAACGTGCGTGCGGTTGGGAGACGCGACGACGGCGAGGTCCAGCTCCGCCGCGCGGCTCCACATCTCCTCCGCGGAGGCGAGGATCCGGACGCCGGGATGCTCCTCGCGGGCCTGGCGCGCACGGTCGGCGCTGGAGGTGACGACGAACGCGAGCCGCATCCCCGCCGTCGCGGCGATCAGCGGCGCGTGGAAGGCCGATCCCGCGAGCCCGTAGCCGATCAGCCCGACGCGCAGCGGGTCGTGCGCCGCCGTGTCGCGCCCGGTCATCGCGGGAGACTCCGGCGCGGATCTCCGGCGGGTCCGCCGCCGGACGCCGGTGTCCGTCCGCCACGCCGCGTGGGCCCCGGAGCCCGCATCATCCCTCCTCCACCGCCCGCGGCGCTCGGCGCGCCTGGAAGATCGCCTCGTTCAGCGCGGCGGTTACCGCGCTCCCGGGCTCGAACGCGCCGATCGCGCGCCGCGCGGCGTTGCGCAGCGTGGCGTCGCGCGTGGTGGCCACGACCCGGGCCAGCGCGGGAAGGGTGCGCGGATCGGCGGCGAGCGCCAGGTACTCGGCCACCCCCTCGGCCATCCACCCGGCCCACCCCGGCTCCCTGGCCAGGCGCAGCGCCAGGAACGCGGCGGGGGCGCCGCCGAAGTGGAACCGGAGCTTCTCCGCCACGCGGCCGGGGAGCGGCACCGGGTTGGGCATCTCGCGCTGGTCCTCGCCGATCCCGTGCAGGTAACGCAGCGCGTCGTCGCCCGTGGCCGCGCCGCCGGAAAGGAGCGCGCGGAACACGGCCGCCTGCAGCGGGTCGACCGGGTCTTCCACGCGCGGGGCCGAGTCCAGCCACGCCAGCGCCGCGGCGCCGGCCTCCCGGAACGCGGCCTCGGCGCGAAGGTAGGCGCCGCCGGTGGCCCGGCGGGCGCGCGCGAAGAGCGCGGCCGCCGGCGCGGGGCCGGGCGCACCGAAGGCGGGCCCGCTCATCCGGCGAAGCTCCACCAGCGGGCGCGCGGGTCGTTGGCCAGCCACCCCGCCACGTCGGCCGGCCTGCGCAGCGTGTTGGTGCCGCAGTGGATCTCGCCGTGGTGCTCGTGATACGGCTCCCAGCAGTCGATCCAGAGCGTCCCCAGGCCCGCGTCGACCAGCGCATTCTCCAGCCAGTCCTGGAACAGGTCCACGTTCGAGTCCGGGTCCACCGGCCCGCGCGCCTCGGGAACGATGCACGTGCCGTTGACCACCAGCATGTTCACCATGTCGCCCGAGGTGGCTACCGCCACCGCGTCGCCGATGTCCCACGCCCCGGCTCCTGCACGGTTCCAGTGCTCGTTCTCGGGGTGGAAGATGACGGGCACCTCGATCACGTCGGCGACGCGGTCCAGCCCGATCTCCGCCTCGAGGATGGCGAGCACCTGGTCGATGCGCGCCTGCACCCGCGTGTTCCACGCCCGCAGCGCCGCGCCGGAGAGGTGGTTGGCGGGAAGGCCGTACGGGCTCTCGACGTCGGCCATGAGCGCCACCGCGTTCAGGAACTGGTTCACCGTCATCTCCATCGGCGTGCTGACCCTGCCCGACGACGTCAGCACGCCGACCGTCACCCCGCGCAGCATCACCGCGTCCGGGTTGGCCCCGTCCAGGATCTGGTAGGCGCGGCGCGGGCTGGCGATCAGCGCCTTCCACTTGCGGTGGTCCGGCCCGGCGGCGTACGGCACGAAGGTGATCATCTCGTCCGCGTGCCCCACGCGCAGCCAGCTGGTGTCGATGGCGAAGGGCCGCTGCACCACCTGGGCCCGCAGGAAGGAGAGCACCTGCGGGTCGAAGGGGTGCTCGGCGGTGCCGTGGCCGTAGTAGATCCGGCCCAGGGGGAACACGGTGCCGTCGGCCGCCCGGCAGGGGGGCGTGACCTCCAGGTTTCCCATCCCGTCGAAGTCGGTGCCGCGCCTCTGGTTCGCCGCGGCGAAGTCGCCCACGTAGCCGAAGTCGGCGCCGCGCAGCGTTTCGGGAAAGTCCGCGAGCGCCTGCCCACGCCGGGCGCGCACCACGGCGTCGATCCGCGCGCCCGGCGAGTTGGTGTAGCCGATCTCCATGCAGTCCTGCATCCAGCGGTCGCCCTCGACGGGGTGCATGTGCAGCGCAGGCCCGGCCGCGTCCAGGCAGGCGGCCAGGCGGCCGCGCGCGTCGAGGTTCTCGTCGAACTCGGCCACGTACACGGTTTCGGCCCGGTCGGCGTGCGTGGGCATGATCCAGGGCGCCACGCGCAGCCGCGCGGCCGAGGTGTAGGCGGGGTCGCGGCGCCGGGCCTCGCCGTCTTCGCCGGTGTGCTTGCGCACCTCCAGCGTCACGTCCACCAGGCCGTCGAAGCCGTCCTGCGCGTACGAGACCGCCTCCATCCCGTAGTCCACGGTGCCGTGGCCGCGCAGCGAGCGGCGGTACGCCGCGCCGGTGGCGCTCCCCACCACCTCGTTGGCCGCCGCGCCGGTGGAGTCGAAGATGCGGAAGCGCGCGCGCAGCGCGCCCGGGATGCCGAGCGTCATGTTCCAGCTCTCCGGCGGGTCCTGCGCGCTCCCGTGGGCGCGCACCCGCAGCACCGCCAGCTCCGGCACGTCGGCCGCGCCGTCGACCACGGCGTTGGCGTTGTCGGCGCTTCCCTTGGCGTTGTCGTCGTCGTTGTTGCAGAGCACCACGGCGCCCCGTCCGCCGGCGCCCCAGGTCCACGCCGTGCCGCGGCTGCGCGCGGCGTCGGTCACGCCGTCGCGGTCGGCGTCCACGTGCAGATAGAAGCGCAGCTCCTCGAGGTCGATGGTGGCGGCGGTGTGCTGCCCCTCGCGCACCGTCACCTCCACCTCGGGCGACGGATCGGGCAGGTGCCACAGGCACTGCGCCGACACGCGGTAGGTGCCGGGAAGGATGCGCATCACCCGCGTGGTGCCGTGCTGGTCGGTGTGATCCACCGCGGTCGATCCGTCGCTCGCGGTGACCGTGACCCACGCCACCACCACCGGGGCGTTGGCCTTCACCGGGTCGCGCACCAGGATCTGCAGCGTTCCCATGCCCGCCTGCTGCTGGCAGGGAAGGATCGGTACGGGCGTGAACAGGAAGAACCGCGAGGCCTCGCCCAGCGCGCCCAGGAGCCCCATCAGGCCGTCCATCTCACTCCTCCGGCCGCAGCACGCGGTCGGCCAGCCGGCGCACGGCTTCGCCGGCCAGCTCCTCGACCCGCGCGTCGCCCGTTCCGGGGCCGGCCAGGATCTCGGCCGCCCATGCGTGCTCCGGCCCGTCCTCGAACCCCTCGCCCAGCGCCACGGAAAGGTCCACGTACCGGCAGAGCCCCGCGCGCGACGACACGCCGTACGCGGCGGCCCGCCGGAGCGCGCGCCGGACGAGCGCCCGCAGCGACGCCTCGCCGCAACCCTCCAGCGGCCCGGCAAAGTGCCGGCGCAGGTGCGCCACCAGGTAGTGCTCGAACGCCGCTTCGGCCAGCGCGTCCATCTGTGCGTTGCGGATCACCAGCATGCGCGCGGGGTGGAGCGCGGGGGCGTGTCGGCGCCGCGGCCGCGGCGGTTCGGGGTTTCCGGGCTGGCCGTGGAGTATCGCGGCTCCCGGGCACGCGTGGCAAGCGCACCGCCTCTCGTGGACGACGGCAGGAGCGTGCCGCCCGAAGTGCGACGGGTTTCCGTATCAACTCCAACAAATCACCCGGGAGCCCCGGCATGCGTCCCGAATCTCCATCTTCCGAAGCAGGTTCTCCGCATGTGGATGAATCCTTCTCGCGGGCGGCGGGTACGACCCTGAAACCGCTTGTAAATGAAGCCGTGGAAACGTTTTCATCGCACACCGGGGTGACCGCGGGCGACGCCGGGTCGTCTTTGCCTGGACTTGTGCGGTCGAAGGCGTCGGGCAATTATTGTTAGAGCGGCTTCCAATTGTTCGGCCAGACTGTACACGTCGCATTCCGGCCCGGTGCCGGAGGGCCGCCTCGCCGGCTTGCACACGTAAGGGAGAAGCGCAATGGAGACGCGGTTTCGGACGCCGACGGGTGAGGTGCAGTGGATGCACGCCGCGCCGTACGCGGTGCAGCGGGCGGATTTCGCCGAGCCCGGCGCGGGGCTGCGGGACCTGGTGGGCGCGGTGTTCACCTCGGCCAAGGAGCTGCGGCACCTGGCCGAACAGCTGTTCAGCGAGGAGTTCGTGCCCACGCGTGCCCTTGCCGAGAGCGCGCACTTCGGCGTGTTCGCCGTCGACACGCCGGGCGGACGGGTGATGGTGCACGCCGAGCGCGAGCGCCACTGGCACCCGTTCCGGATCACCCGCGTCGAGGCCTCCCCGGCGGACGACGCCCTGCTCCGCGGGGAGGCGCTGGCCGAGTGATCGCCACGCTGCACGCCCCGCCTCCCGCGCGAGACGCATCTCCCGCCCCTCGCGGCACCCCGGTCCACACCGACGGCTCCCTGAACATCCGCCGGATCGCGATCAACACCGGGGGCGGCGACGCTCCCGGGCTGAACGCCGTGATCCGCGCCGCCACGCTGACGGCGCTGGAGAACGGCTGGGAGGTGCTGGGGATCCGGCGCGGCTACATGGGGCTGCTGCACGACGAGGTCGACGGCGAGCCGGGGATGGTGCCGCTCTCGGCCGAGCGGGTGCGCGGCATCACCCACCTGGGTGGCACCATCCTGGGGACCACCGCGCGCGGCAACCTGTTCGGGCTGGAGGTGCGGCAGTCGGACGGCACGTGGGGCGACCGCGACCCGTCGGCCGACATCATGGGGCGCTTCGCGGAGATGGAGATCGACGCGCTGATCGCCATCGGCGGCGACGGCTCGCTGAAGATCGCGCACCGCCTCTTCCTGAAGGGCCTGCGCGTGGTGGGCGTGCCGAAGACGATCGACAACGACCTGAGCGCCACCGACATGACCTTCGGCTTCCAGACCGCGGTGGACGTCGCGACGGAAGCCATCGGCCGCCTCCACTCCACCGCCGAGGCGCACCAGCGGGTGATGGTGGTGCAGGTGATGGGGCGCCACACCGGGTGGATCGCGCTGGAGAGCGGGCTGGCCGGCGGCGCCGACGTGATCCTCATCCCCGAGATCCCCTTCTCGGCCGAGCGGATCGCGGAGAAGATCATGGAGCGCGACCGGGCCCGCCGCCGCTTCAGCATCGTGGTGATCGCGGAGGGCGCGGTCCCCGCGGGCGGCCTCCCCAGCTTCGTGGAGGGGACCGGGCGCTACGGCGGAATCGGCGACCGGCTGGCGGTGGAGCTCGAGGCGCTGACGGGGAAGGACACGCGCTGCCTGACGCTGGGGCACATCCAGCGCGGCGGCAGCCCGGTGCCGTACGACCGCAACCTGGCGCTGCGCTTCGGCGCGGCGGCGGTGCACGCGGTGGAGCGCGGCAACTTCGGGTGCATGGTGGGGCTGCAGGGGAACCACGTGCGCAGCGTCCCCCTGGGCGACGCCGTCACCGACATCAAGCGCGTTCCCATCGACGACGAGGTGGTGCGCACGGCGCGGCGGATGGGCGTGTCGTTCGGGGATTGATACGGAATCCGGGAATCGGTTCGTGTGTTCTCGCCGCGTCAAGCCGACGTCATCCTGAGGCCGACCACACCGTAACCAGCGTCTAGACGAGAGGTTGCAGGCCGAAGGATCTATCGGCGCCACAGCACGTGATTTGGCTGGATGCGCTGATTCATCCGCCGGATTGGGTATGGTACGAGGGATTCGACCCGCGGCTCGCCCCCGTCGACGGACGAAAACGAAGCAGGGTGGATGGCTCACGTGGCCATCCACCCTGCTTGCGTCATGGGATGCGCGCCGTCAGCAGGCTACGCAGGGACTTCCGGTGTCGACGCAGCTCCCCACGCAGGTGGTGCGGACCGTCCCCCCGCCGTCCACCGCGTTGCCTTCCCCAATCCCGCTGGTCTCCGTGCTCCCGACGGACGCGAACGAGTCCACGACCAGCGCCTCGGGATCCAGCTTCATCTTCCGCATCCGTACGTCTCCGGGGTTCGGGGAGAGGGCACCGGCTCGCCTTGAGCCGGTGTCACGCGTGCGAAAAACCTGGCGGGACGGGTGTGTGAGCGCAAGATGGCGAATCCCGTTGGGATGGCGAATGAATTCGCGGCAACAACAGCACAAAGTCCCTGCGGGAATGCGGCCGCGACATCGGGGCGCGAGAACGCCGGCATCGCGACGAACGCTACCGTTCGCGCCGCGCGCCCGAGCCTGCCTCGCGCCGATGAAGTCCGCGAAGGCGGACTGCGTGCGGTTGTAGCCGCGAGTTCACTCGCATTTTCACGATATCTCCCATCGCACTCGCCACTCCCGTCGCCGTCCCCGCCGTCCCTATCATCCCCGACGTCCGCCGCGCCTCCTGCGCGGAGAGCGCGAGGGCGACGCCGTTGGTCCAGCCGAAGCCGTCCTGGGTGGGGTACTCGCCGCCGCCGGCGGGGCGGGTGATGTCCATCACGTCGTACTTCTCCACCATCCGCCCCGTCGACGACCATGTCTTGCGATTGAGGGCCAGCCAGCGCGCGCGGGCCGTGTCGGCCAGGTCCGCGCGGCCGTAGCGGCGCACGCCCTCCATCCCCATCCACTCCAGCGGCGGCCAGCCGTTCGGCGCGTCCCACTGCTGGCCGGAGCGGACGAGGGTGGTCACGAAGCCGCCCGGCTTCAGGAACTCGCGCTGCAGCCGCGCCGCCACCGCGCGCCCCTGCTCCGGCGTCGCCACGCCGAAGTAGAGCGGCGCCGCGGCGGCCAGCGTGGGCCGGTCGCGCACGCGCTCGCCGGTGCGCCAGCGAACGTCGTAGAAGAATCCATCCGCGATGTCGTACGCGGCGGCGAGGAGCGCGCGGCGCCGCTCCTCCGCCGCGCGGGCGTAGCGCGCCGCCACCTCCGCATCCCCCGCGCGGGCGCGGAAGGCGCGCAGCGCGGCGATCGTGCGCTCCTGGTGGTAGAGCAGAGAATTGAGATCGACCGGCACCAGCTCCGTCGTCTCCAGCGTCCGCAGGTCCGCGGGGTCGCGCATCCAGCGGCTGGAGAAGTCCCACCCGCTCTCCGCCGACGCGCGGACGTTGCGGTAGAAGGCCTCGCGCGCGCCCTCCGGCAGCGTCTGCGCGGTCGTCCAGTCTTCCCGGTACGACTCCGGGCGCGGCTCCGGGCGGTCGTCCCAGTAGCGGTTCAGCAGCGAGCCGTCGCGCATCCGCACCACGCGGCGGTGCGCCTCGCCGGGAGCCAGCCGGTCCGCGCCGTCCATCCAGAACGCGTGCTCGGCCTCCAGCGCGTCCAGCCAGCGCAGCGCCGCCGCGGTGTCGGCGTGCGACGCGTAGAGCGACACCATCGCCGCGAAGAAGGGCGGCTGGCTGCGGCCCAGGTAGTAGGTGCGGTTGCCGTTGGGGATGTGGCCCGTGGTGCGGATGAGGTACGCGAAGTTGTCCAGCATGCTGCGCACCAGGTCCATCCGCCCGCTCTCCACCAGCCCCAGCATGGTGAAGTACGAATCCCAGTAGTACACCTCGCGGAAGCGCCCGCCCGGCACCACGTACGCGTTCGGCAGGGGGATGAGGGACGAGCGCGCGTCCGCCCGGTCCGGCTGGCGGGTCAGCGCCGGCCAGAGGAGGCGGATGTGCTCCTCCATCGACTTCGCGCCGTCGCTCCGCACGTTGGCCGATGCGTCGCGCGGCGCCTCGAACCAGCGGCCGACGAAGGCGCGCAGGTCGAACCCCGCCGAGTCGCGCGCGGCGGCGTAGCGGCGCACGATCTCCGCCGGGGGCGCAAGCGGCCGCGCGTCGACGAATGTCTTGGAATCGGGGAAGACGCGCGCCGTCTGCACGTCGTGGAAGAGCCGCCCGAGCGCGGCCGGCGGATCGTACCGCCCGCCGTCCACGGCGACGGTCGCGCGCGGGGCGACCGTCCCCGCCGATGGCGGTCGCGCAGCCGTGCCGCATCCCCCGATCGCGATCAGCGCCGCGATGCCGAACGCGCGCGCCGCCGGGCCACGCACGAGGCGCGCCGCCGGCGGCGCGGCGGGGAAGGGCATCCCCCTGCTCATCATCAGGAGCGGTCGCGCGGGTCGCGGTTCACCAGCGCGTCGCTCGGCACCGGCTGCGCGGACTCGGCAATGGTGAGGAACTCGTGCTCGTCGGCGTCGATGACGGCCTCCTCGCCTCCCACGGGCTCGCCCACGTCGTGCACCCGCGTCACCAGCGCGGCGGCCACCAGCAGGCAGATGCCGCCGCCCACCACCATGTACAGCGGGGTGTTGGGGTTGTCGGCGCCGAACAGCAGGCGGATGACGCGCTTGAACCCCAGCGAGGCGCAGATCTCGGGGATGACGATGAAGAAGTTGAACACGCCCATGTACACGCCCATCCGCGCCGCCGGCAGCGCCCCGGAAAGGATGGCGTACGGCATGGAGAGGATCGACGCCCACGCGATCCCCACGCCCACCATCGTGAGCAGCAGCAGGTACTGGTTGTGGATGAGCGGAACGCTCAGCAGGCCGATGGCGCCGCACACCAGCGCCAGGGCGTGCGTGGTCTTCCGGCTGCTGGCCGCCGCCAGCTTCGGCAGCGCGAACGCCACGGCGAAGCAGGTGATGGAGTAGATGGCGAAGCCCACGCCGCCCCACTCCGTGCCGCGCGCGTACTGCTCGCTCCCCGCCGAGGTCGCGCCGAACACGTGCCGGGCCACCGACGGCCCGAAGAACATCCACATGCAGAACAGCCCCAGCCAGGTGAAGAACTGCACCACCGCCAGCTGCTTCATGGTGGCGGGCATCTCGCGGATGGACGAGCCGATCTCGCCGAACAGCGTCCCGATCCCGCTCCGCCCCCGCTCCGCGCGGTCCAGGGCGCCCATGTCCTCGGGGGGGAACTCGGTGGTGGTGAACACCGTCCACAGCACGCAGACGATGAACACCACCGCGCCCGCCTGGAACGAGTACTTCACCGTGAGCGGGATCCCGCTGGCGGTGTTCCCGGTGACGCCCATCTGGCGGAGCAGGTACGGAAGCACGTTCGCCAGGCTCTGCCCCACGCCGATGAAGAACGACTGCATCACGAAGCCGGCGGTCCGCTGGCTCACGTCCAGCTTGTCGGCCACGAACGCGCGGAACGGCTCCATCGAGATGTTGATCGAGGCGTCCAGGATCCACAGCAGCCCCGCCGCCATCCACAGCGTGCGCGACGTGGGCATGAAGAACAGGGCGATGGAGGCCAGGATGGCGCCGACCAGGAAGTACGGCCGGCGCCGCCCCAGCGGCCCCCAGGTGCGGTCGCTGAGCGCGCCCACGATCGGCTGCACCAGCAGGCCGGTGAGCGGGGCGGCCAGCCAGAGGATCGGCACGTTGTCGGGCGTGGCGCCCAGCCGCTCGTAGATCGCGGACATGTTCGCGAGCTGCAGCCCCCATCCGAACTGGATGCCGAGGAAGCCGAAGCTCATGTTGAACATCTGCGGGAAGTTGAGACGCGGTCTCCTGGTCACGGCCGGCCCTCGGTTCGGATGGATGTGGAGATGGGGATGCTGGACGACGGCGAAGTCCTGAGTCCTGAGTCCTAAGTCCTAAGTCCTAAGTCCTAAGTCCTAAGTGCTGAGTGCTGAGTGCTGAGTGCTGAGTGCTGAGTCAACACAGCACGCCGATCGAGCAGTTACACCAGATCTGGCAATCACCTGTGCACTGGAAGCACCCAGAGAGACGTCATCCTGAGGCCGGCCACACCGCCGTTATCCCCGCACGAGCGGCTGCAGGCCGAAGGATCCATAGGCAAGGTCGCACGTGCGCTGCCGGATCGCACGATGGCTCCCCCGAATCCGGTATCACCACTTAGGACTTGGCACTTGGGACTTAGCACTTCTTTTCTACCGCCCCACGCGCGTGAGATCGAGCACGTGCACCTCGCCCGGCACCAGGGTGCCGAAGGGGACGTATCCGCTCACCGCACCGGCGCGGCCCACCGTCAGCGGCGTGGCGGAGGCGTGGGTCAGCAGGTCCGTCGGCAGGTAGCGGCCCGGCTGCAGCGCCCCGGCCGCGGCGGCCAGCGTCGCGCCGGAGACCGGCGTCTTCCCCAGGTTGGCGACGACGAGCACGGCGCGGCCGCCATCGCGGCGCAGGTACGCCGCCACGGCGTCGTGCGAGGCAGTCACGGGAATGAGCCTGCCGGCCGCCAGCGCGGGGTTGGCCGCGCGCCCGTGGATCAGGCCGCGGTAGAGATTGAGCAGCGAGCGGGGATCGCGCTCCTCCGCGGCCACGTTCGCGGTGGCCGAATCGGGCTGCAGCGCCTCCCACGGCTTCGCGGTGGTGAAGCCGGCGCCTGGCGCGCCGGTCCACTGCATCGGCGTGCGCAGGCGCTCGTCCGGCTTGTCGCCGCTCATCCCGATCTCCTCGCCGTAGTAGACGAAGGGGATGCCGGGAAGGGTGAGCAGGAGCACCGCCGCCAGCCGCGCCTTCGCCCGGTCGCCGCCGAAGACGGTCATCGTGCGCGTCTGGTCGTGGTTGCGCAGGAACGGCGAGTAGCGCGTGGGCGGAAGCGCCTGCTGCAGGCGGAGATAGCCGGCCAGCAGGTTCTTCGCCGAGCCGCGGTTCACCGCCGCCAGCAGCGAGTCCGACACCTCGAAGGTGAAGTACGACGTCAGCTGGTCGGGGTAGTACTGGAGCATCGCCGCGGTGCTGTCCCACACCTCGCCCACGGTGTAGGCGCCCGGCTTCACGCGGTTCACGTGCGCCGCGTACTCGCGCAGCAGCGCGTGCGTCCCCGGCGAGCCGGAGAGCACGGTGCCTTCCTCGACCAGGTACGGCACGGCGTCCAGGCGGAAGCCGTCGACGCCCATCTCCGTGAGCCAGAAGGTGGCGACCTTCTTCGCCTCCTCGCGCACCGCGGGCGTCTGGTAGTTCAGGTCCGGCATCCCCTCCCAGAACACCCCGTAGAAGTACTCGTCGCGCACGGGCGACTTGCGCCACGCGGGGCCGCCCCACGGCCCGGGCCCCGGCTCGGTGGGCGAGAAGCGGTACCAGCTGCGGTAGGGGGAACTGGGGTCGCGCAGCGCGGCCTGGAACGCCGGGTGCTCGCTGGACGAGTGGTTCAGCACCATGTCCACCAGCACGCGGATGCCGCGGCGGTGCGCCTCGGCCATCAGCCGCTTGAAGTCGTCGTTCGTCCCGTAGTCCGGCTCCACGCGGTAGTAGTTGCTGACGTCGTAGCCGTGGTAGCTGGGACTTTCGGCCACCGGCATCAGCCAGATGCAGTTGGCGCCCAGGTCGCGCTGCGACTGCGGGTTGCCGTCGTTGATGTAGTCCAGCTTCTGGATCAGCCCGTTCAGGTCGCCAATTCCGTCGCCGTTGCTGTCCTGGAAGGAGCGGACGAACACTTCGTAGCAGGTGCCGCCGCGCTCCCACGCCGTGTCGGGCGCGGCCGGCACCTGCGCGGTGGCGGGCACGGCGACCACCAGGGCGGCGATGGAGAGCGAGGCGAGTGCGTTCCGGCGCATGTCGGGTCCTCAGGTGGAGATGGCGCCGCGGGAGATGGGCCCGCGGCGGTTGGTCTGTCTCGCACGGACGTCGGGAGATGCGCCGCCGTCCGCGTCCTTCTCGTATCGATCCCTACGATCGCTGTGCAAACCGTAAAACGCACAGAGACGTCATCCTGAGGCCGACCACGCCATGTGTGTCCCCGCACCAGCGGTTGCAGGCCGAAGGATCTATAGCCGAGGCCGCACGTGCGCTGACGATTCGCACGATCGGCTCCGCGTTCCTGCCTTCAGTGCGTTCCCGTCGGAGTTGCGCGGGGATGGCGCGTCCGGCGCGCGTGCCGCCGCCCCGCGGACGCATCTCCATTCCCCGTCGTGGGAGATGCGAAGAGCCAGCGGTAGGCGAGCGGGAACTCGCGGCGCCAGAACCACTCGCTGTGCTGCCCGTCCGCGCGGACGGCGGAGTCCACCTGCGCTCCCACGCGGAAGCCGGACGCGGCGAGGGTGGCGATCATCCGCCGCTGGTCGTTCACGTACACCTCCGGCGTGTCGCCCTCGTGCGCGCCGGTGACGAACCAGATCCGCGTTCCCGGCAGCGGCGGCCGCGCCGCGCGCGCCATGGCGAAGATGGAATCGGAGAACCAGAGCGCGGGAGAGAACACGCCCGCCCGGCCGAAGACGCGCGGGTACTTCAGGACGGCGTAGAGCGAGATCAGCCCGCCCATGCTCGATCCCGCGATCCCCGTGTCCAGCCGGTCCGGCAGGGTGCGGAAGCGCCGGTCGACGAACGGCTTCAGCGTGTTCACCAGGAAGTCCACGTACACGCCGCCCTCGCCACCGCCGTAGCGCGCGTTGCGCCACGGCGAGTATTCGTCCAGCCGCTTCGCCCCGCCGTGGTCGACGGCGACGACGATGACGCTGCGGTCGCCGCGCGCGCGGAGGCTGTCCAGCGTCTCGTCCACCCCCCACTCGCCGAAGCCGCTCGTCGCGTTGTCGAACACGTTCTGCCCGTCGTGCATGTACAGCACGGGGTACCGGCGGTTGGACGATGCGTAGCCGGGCGGAAGGTAGATCCACACGCGCCGCGCCCGCCCCAGCTGCGGGATGGCGAAGGCGGTGTCCAGCACGGCGACCGAGGCCGTCCGCGAGGGGGCGCGCGGCTGGATCTTCGCGGGGTCCTGCCACGCGGCGACGGCCCCGGTCCACGCCGCCGCGCCCTCGGCGGGGACGATGAAGTGGCGGTTGTTCACGCCGCCGCCCGCGCTGTCCGTCTCCACCCGCTCCCACGAGCCGCGCGTGAACTTGAACTCGATCCCCCCGCGGACGTCCGCCGGAAGGGTGATGGAATACTCTCCATCTCCCGTCCGCGTCAGGCGATAGCTGGCGTTCGCCGGATTCCAGACGTTGAAGCTGCCGGCGACGAAGACGCTCGCCGTGTCCGGCGTCCCCGCCGGCACGCGCACCCGCATCGTCAGCTGCGCTCGCGCGCCGGTCGAGACCGCGAGGAGCGCGAGGACGGCCGCGGCGGCGGCCCGGCGGCCGGGGCGATCGACCGGCAGGCGGCTCACGGGCGGGACCGCTCCTCGCCCAGCGGCGCGCGCCCGACGGCCGCGCACGCGGCGACGGGGGCGCCCTGCGTGGCGCACTCCACCGCCGGCGCGGATGCGGGCGCGCACGCCGCGCGCAGCTCGCCCAGCAGCCCCGCCGCGGCGGCCACCATCCCCGGCTCCTCGTCGGCACCGGGGCGGGAGTACAGCAGGTAGTTGTAGCGCACGCTGGCCACGTGCGCCGAATCGCGGCGGGGGCGCAGAAGCTCCAGCGTCGCGGACCAGGTTCTGCCCGCGCCGTCGCGGAGGGTCACGCCGAACCCGTTTTCGGCGCCGGTCCACGATTGGCTGACGAAGCGCGACGTGGAGAGCGTCCGCGCCACGCACGCGGCCTCCGGCGCGGGCCCGAGCGGCTGGCGCAGCGTCATGGTGAACCCCGGGTCGCACGCGGCGGTGGCGAACGCGAGCAGGGTGGCCGGGGTGGCGAGACGGAAGCGCATGGCGGTCACGGCGCCGGGCGGATGCGGACGGCCTGCCCGCCGCCGGGGGCGAGGACGACGTGGAGCCGCGAGGCGGACGTCACGTTCTGCCGCGAGATGGCGACGGGGAGCGGGTTGTCGCGCCAGCTGGCGCCCGGCCCGTCGGCGTAGATCTCGGCCACGTAGCGGTGCCCCGGCGCCAGGAACCCGAGCGGCACGTCGAAGGTGCGCGCCTCCTCGTCGGTGATGGCACCCAGGAACCAGCTGTCCGCGCCCTTCTGCTTGCGCGCCACGATCACGTAGTCGCCGATGCGCCCCTGGATCACCCGCGTGGTGTCCCAGTCGACGGCGACGTCGCGGATGAACTGGAAGGCGGGCTGCCCCTGGTAGTTCTCGGGGAGGTCGGCCGCCATCTGGAAGGGCGAGTAGAGCACGACGTAGAGGGCGAGCTGCTTCGCGAGTGTCGTGCGCGGCCGCGCCTCCTCGGGGGTGTGCGGGTGCCCGCTCGACTTCAGCAGCAGGTCGAAGATCCCCGGCGTGAAGTCCATCGGCCCCGCCAGCATGCGGGTGAAGAAGAGGATGGTTTCGTGCTCGGGCGGGTTGCCGCCCTCGCCGCCCCACGCGTTGTACTCCATCCCGCGCGACCCCTCGCGCGCCAGGATGTTGGGGTACGTGCGCCGCTCGCCGGTGTCCTTCACCGGCTCGTGCACGTCCAGCATGATCCCGTAGCGCGCCGCCGTCTCGATCACGCGGCGGTGGTGGCGCACCATGTACTGCCCCTGGTGCATGTGCCCCTGGTCGGTCAGATCGCTCACGTAGCCGGTCTTCACCGCGCGCACGCCGACCCGCTGGTACAGCGCCATCGCCGAGTCCAGCTGCCGCTCGTAGCCGGTGACGTTGCCCCCCGTCTCGTGGTGGCCGATGAGCGTGATCCCCTTCGAGCGCGCATAGGCGGCCAGCGCGGGAAGGTCGAAGTCGGGATAGGAATGGGTGAAGTCGAAATTCGCCTTTCCCGTGTTGAACCAGTCCACGTCCCAGCCGAGATTCCATCCCTCCACCAGCGTCCCGCCGAAGCCGTTCGCCGCGGCGAAGTCCAGGTAGCGCCGGGTGTTCTCCGTCGTCGCGCCGTGCTTCGGCCCCGAGCCCCAGGTCCACGCGTTGAGGTGCATCGCCCACCAGATCCCGTTGTACTTCATGGGATGGATCCAGCCGGTGTTCCGGATGACGCTGGGGGGATTGAGGTTTAGGCCGAGGACGGACGGGGCGAGGTCCTCCACCCGGTCGGCGAGCTGGATGGTGCGCCAGGGGGTGACAAAGGGCGCCGTCCCGCGCACGGCCACGCCGTCGGCCCACTTCGCCAGCGTGGTGCGCAGCGTCCGGTTGTCGGTGCGGGCCAGGTACATCCCCGCGTAGTCCACCAGGTTGGCCTCGTGGATGACGACCTGCACGCCGCTGGTCGTCTGCAGGGTGAGCGGCGTCTGCACGGTGTCGAGGCGCGAGACGGGGCCGCTGCTGTACAGGCGCTCCTGGCGGTCGGGGTCGCAGCACTGTGCCGGGATCCACCAGGCGCGCGCGTTGTCGGCGAAGGCGAACTCGGTGAGCTCGTCCATCATCTCGTAGGCGCGGAAGCCGGCGCTGTCGGCCACCTCGTAGCGGAAGCCCACGCCGTCGTCGAACGCGCGGAAGACCACGGCGAAGCGGCGGCCGGGCGCGCGGTCCTCGGCCACGTTCACCCGCAGCTCACGGTGATGGTCGCGCACCCGCGCCACCTCGCCCCACGGCTGCGTCCACGTCTCGTCCGCCGAGTCGCGCGTGGCCGAGACGATGCGCAGCGACGTCCGCAGCGTGTCGCCGCCGCGGAAGGCGAAGCCCAGGCGCGAGGGGAGAAGGATGGGCCGGCCGTTGCGGCTGACCGCGTAGTACAGCTGCCCCTCGTGCGTCCCCACCGTCACCACGTTCCTGCCGTCCGGCGAGGCCACGCGCATCTCCTGCTGCGCCGCCCCGGCCGTGGCCGCGAACGCCGCCAGCGCCGCGCCCAGCGCCAGCACCCGAACCCTGCTCGGCATCTCCATCCCCTTCATCCGTAGTTGTGGAAGGGCGATTGAAATCGCGGCAACAACGGCCCGAAGTCCGCCTTCGCGGACTCCCACCCTGCCCATCTCCGCGCGTGTCAAGCCGCCAGACAGCCTCGAACTTGCCTCCCCCGCCTGAACCGAGCCGAACAGCCTCGCGCAGTTTGCGAGGCTTCCCGTAGTTGTTGTGACTTCAGTCGCCGGTGACCGGCTGCGCCCAGACTTTCCATTCAGGCCGGCCACACCATCGCTGCCCCCGCACGAGCGGTCGCAGGCCGAAGGACGTGTGGGCGAGGCCGCACGTGCGCCTGCCGGACCGCACGATCGATCCCGAATCCCGAGATCAGATCTTCGCCGCCGCGGTCACGGCGACCGCGGTGTTGGCGGCGAGGTCGAGCCGCGCCATCCCCGCGGCGTCGATCGTCACGCTCGCGCCCGCGCATCCCCCGCCCGCGCGGCCGCCCGCCAGCAGGTCGCAGTACGTCCCCGCCGGCAGCCCCGTCCCCACCGTCGCCGTCACCCTGGCGGATTCGCGGTTGATGGCGACGAATCCCCGGTCGCCGCGCGAGAAGGCGATGGCGTTGGCGCCGTCGTCCCACCAGTGGTTCACGTCCGTCCCCGCGACGAAGCGGCGGAAGGCCACCATGCGCCGGATGGCCGGGTCGCGGTGCTCGCAGACCCAATCCCCGTTCGCCGCCGTCTCCAGGCTGGCCGCGCAGGCGACGGGCTTCGTCCACCCGCCCGCGTCCGACGGCGGCCCCATCTCCCGCCCCGCCTGCGTGCTCCGGTCGAAGGCGTAGCCCGACAGCACCGAGGGGTAGCCGTACGGCTGCGCCAGCATCCACACGTTGGCCAGCCGGAACGCCGCGCCGTCGCGGTACGAGATGCCGCCCTGCCGCTGCGTGTCGTGGTTCTCCAGGAAGACGACGGCCTTGTCCGCCGGCATCAGTCCCCACGCGCTTTCCGAGAACCGGCTCCCGGGCGGACCGCCGGGGTTCAGCTGGGAGACGTGCTCGCCGTTCACGCCCAGGAACTTGTTCCCCGTGCCGCGGAAGACGAACTCGGTGATGTCCGCCGCGGCGCCGGAGCCGTATCCCACCCCGAAGTAGTCGCGCGGCCCCAGCGCCTCGCCGGCGCCGGCGGAGACCTCGGCGAACCAGTAGGGGAGGGGACGTCCTTCGGCCGCGAGCGTCCGGTCCACGCGGGCCACGATGGAGTCCAGCTCCACCTGCTGGACGTGCTTCGCCGCGTCGATGCGGAAGCCCGCCACGCCCATCCGCGCGAGCGAGACGAGGTAGTCGGCGATCTTCGCGCGCACGGACGCCGAGCCGGTGTTCAGGTCGGGGAGCCCGAAGAGCTCGCAATCCTGCACGTTGGCCGCGCTCGCGTAGTCGGCGACGGTGCAGGGCGGGTGGAAATCCCCGTCTCCGTAGAGACCCGGATAGCTGTACTTGCTGTACGCCGTCCCGTTGCTCCCCACGCCGGGGCTGGGGACGTTCGTCATGTGGTTGATGACCGCGTCCACGTAGATGGCGACGCCCGCCGCGCGGCACCGTCCGGCCATCTCCCTGAACTCCGCCCCCGTCCCCGAGCGGCTGCGCTCGACGGAGTACGAGACGGGCTGGTAGCGCTCGCTCCAGGTGCCGCCGGCCTGCACCGCGTGCTCCTGCGGGGGAGACACCTGGACCGCCGCGAACCCCGCGGGGCCGAGCACGTTCTCGCACTCGGCGGCCACGTCCGCCCACCGCCACTCGAACAGGTGCACGAACACGTCGCCCGCGGCCCCGTGCCCGCTGGGGCGGTACGTCTGCGGGAGCGCCGGACGCCCGGCCGGAGGCGTGGGGACGGGCGGCGGGGTGACGGAATCGCCGCCACCCCCGCACCCCGCGAGGAGGAGGGAGACGGCGGCGGCACCCAAACGCCGTGCAGCCCCGCCGCCGGGGCGACGGAGCTGCAGGCGGACCTCCGGACGATGGAAGAAGATCGAGCGCCCGCGCGGCCCGGGAAGGTGCCCCGGGCCGTGCGGAACGGGCTCAGTAGCCCGCATTCTGGTGCAGGTTGGGGTTCGCGCCCAGCTCCGACGAGGGAATCGGATACAGGTTGCGGAAGCCCTGCGTGGTGGTCCCCGCCTTCACGTTCCCCTTCCACTGCCAGACCCCCGCCGTGGTGAACTGCCCGAAGCGGATGAGGTCGGTGCGGCGGTGGCCCTCCCACAGCAGCTCGCGCGCGCGCTCGGCCTTCAGGAAGTCCAGCGTGAGCTGCGCGTCGGTGATGTTCTGGCTGGCGTCGCCGAAGGCCCGCTGGCGCAGCGCGTTCACGTACGCCAGCGCCTGCGCCCGCGTGCCCCCGCCGCCGCGCAGCACCGCCTCGGCGTACATCAGGTACGCGTCGCCCAGGCGGAACATGGGGTAGTCGGTGTCGGGGAAGCCCGCCGCCGACCCCGGCGCCCCGCCGGAGGTCACGTTCTGGTACTTCGGCGCGCCCACCCCGTCGGTGAAGTTGCCGATGCTGTTGATGTCGTTGGTCTGCCCGTTGGTGAAGAACATGTAGGCGCGCCTGTCGGAGCCGCTGTACAGGTTGTACACCTCGGGGCGCACCCGCACCCCCCACCACCCGCCGTCCAGCCCGTAGCTGGCCGGGTTCATGTTCCCGCCCACCGCCGCGTGCGTGAGGAAGGTCATCCCGCCGTAGGTCTGCGTGTGCAGCCCGTCGAAGGGAATGGCGAAGATGATCTCGGGCGAGGTGTGGTTGTCGGCCAGGAACAGGTGCTTGTAGCTGGGGTCCAGCGAGTAGGCCCCCGACGCGATCACGCCCTGCACCGCTGACAGCGCCTCGGCGTAGCGTGCCGTGCCGGTGTACACCGCGGCGTTCAGGTACAGCTTGGCCAGCAGCATGTCGACCGCGCCCTGGTCCACGCGTCCGTACTGGCCGTGGTGCGCCGCCGGCAGCTCCGGGCGGATGGCGTTCAGCTCGCCGACCACGTAGGTGAAGATCGCCGCGCGCGTGCTCTGCTGGGGCGGCGTGGCGCCGATGGCGAAGCTCTCGTCCACCAGCGGGATGTCGCCGAACAGGTCGATGCCGTGCCAGTAGCTGAGCGCGCGGAGGAAGCGCGCCTCGGCGCGGTACTGGTGCACGGTGCTCACCAGGTCGCTGGTGGCGCCGCGCGAGGCCAGCTTCTCGTCGGTGCTCTCGCGCAGGAACTCGTTCACCAGCCCCACCTGGAAGAACACCCGGTAGTACATGGCCGCCACGAAGGCGTTGCCCGGGCCCCACAGCTGGGTGTTCAGCTCGGGAAGGCCGGGGTCGCCCCAGGCGATGATGGCCTCGTCGGTGGGAAGCTCCTCCAGCTGCCAGAGCTGGCGCAGGTACGACGAGAAGCCCTCGTCGATCCCCTCGATGTCGCCCGACCCGGCCGGCCCCGACTGCCCGGTGAGCGACAGGCCGCCGTAGATCTTGGCCAGGAACGCCCGGTACGAGCTGGGGTCGTTGAAGATGTTGGCCCCCGTGGGGTTGCTCACGGGGTTGGTGGTGATGTCGGTGCACGCCGCGCTTCCCAGGAGGAGGAGCGCCGCGGCCAGGGCCGTGGTGCGCAGTCTCGTTTTCATCTCTCTATGTCCTCGCGAAGTCCGTGGGTTGCGCCGCTCAGAACGCCAGGCTCACGCCGGCCGAGAAGGTCCGGGAGCGCGGGTAGATGCTGTTGTCGATCCCGTTCAGCCCCGCCTCGGGGTCCACGCCGCTGTAGCCGGTGAGGGTGAAGGCGTTCTGCACCGTGCCGTACACCCGCGCCTGGCGCACCCCGCGCAGCCGCGGAAGGGTGTAGCCCAGGGTGATGTTGTCCATGCGCAGGAACGAGGCGTCTTCCACGTACACGTCCGAGTAGTACTGCGGCGCGGTGAAGTTGTACTTCAGCACCGAGGCGTGCAGGTTCAGCAGCCCCGCCGCGTTGTTCAGCTGGTTGAAGTAGCCGTTGGCCGAGGCCACGTTGTTGTACACGTAGCTGCCCAGCTGCGCGCGCATGGTGAAGCCCAGGTCGAACGAGCGGTAGCCGAAGTTCGAGGTGTGCGCCAGGATCCACTGCGGCGTGGGGCTGTGGAAGGGCCGGCGGTCGTCCTGGGTGATGGCGCCGTCGCCGTTGCGGTCCACGTACAGGTCGGTGTCGGGGCGCTGGTGCCCCTGGGCGTCCACGTCGGGCACCGGGTTGCCGCTGGCGTCGCGCCGGTGCTCCAGCACGTAGAAGGCGAACACCGGCACCCCCGGCTGCAGCACCTCGATGTTGCCGCCCACGCCCCCCGCGATGCCGCCCACCAGCTGCTGCTGCGCCGTGCTGGCGTTGGGGTTGATGGTCAGCAGCCGGTTCTTGTTGGTCGAGGCGTTGAAGCTGGCGTTGTACGACAGGCCGCGGGGGGAGCCGCGCAGCACCTGCGCGTTCACGCTCAGCTCCAGCCCCTTGTTGCGCATGCTGCCGATGTTGGTGGTCACGAAGTTCGACAGGTTCGTGCCCGCCGGCACCGCCGTGCGGAAGATCAGGTCCTTGGTGTCCTTCACGTAGTAGTCCACCGAGCCGGTGATGCGGTCGTCCCACAGCCCGTAGTCGAAGCCCACGTTGGTCGACGTGGTCTCTTCCCACTTGATGTTGGGGTCCACCGCGCTGGGGCGGATGGTGGTCACGAAGGTGTCGCCGAACTGCACCTGGCTCAGCGCGTCGCCGTAGCGGTAGGTGCTGGTCCACTGGTAGTCGGCGAACGACTGGTTGCCGTTCACCCCCCACGAGCCGCGCAGCTTCAGCTCCGACAGCGGCGTGCCCTCGGGGAACCAGGGCTCCTCGTTCACCCGCCACCCCAGCGCGGCCGCCGGGAAGTTGCCCCACTGGTTGCGGGGCCCGAAGCGCGACGAGCCGTCGCGGCGCAAGCTGAGCGTGAGCAGGTAGCGGTCCTTCAGCGTGTAGTTCACGCGGCCGAAGAACGAGGCCAGCCGGCTGTCGCGGATCGAGTCGAAGGGCACCACCTGCGTGGCCGTGGGCACGCCGTTGTCGCCCAGCAGGTTCGACGTCAGCCCCTTGGCGGTGAACGAGGTGTACTGCCCGCGCGTTTCCTCGTACGAGTAGCCGCCGGTGACGTCGATCTCGCTCGCGCGGATGCGGTTGTTGTAGTTCAGGAAGGCGTCGATCACGCCCGTCTGCTCCGACGGGTTCGAGCGGTAGGCCGAGCCCGGGGTGGTGCTGGTGATCTGCGAGTGCAGGGTGGTGGGGGTGAAGCTGCGCCGCTCCGAGCGGGCGTAGTCGTACCCCGTGCGCAGCGTGCCCGTGAGCTGCTCCAGGAAGGGCATCCGGTAGCGCGCCTCGATGTTGCCGATGCTGCGGAAGGTGCTGCCGTTGTCCACCACGCCGGCCAGCTGCGCCACCGGGTTGTCGGGCGCCTGCTGGAAGGGCTGCTCGAAGAAGCCGTTGGCCACGGTGATCGGCACCGTGGGGTCGTACACGGTGGCCGCGCCCAGCACGCCGCCGGGGGTGAAGTCGTCGCGGGTGCGCGCCGCGCGGATGGTGCCGCGCACGTTCAGCCGGTCCGAGAACAGGCGGTTGCTGTAGTTCAGCGCCGCCGACAGGCGGTCGGTCTCGGAGCCGCGCAGCACGCCCGACTGCTCCAGGTAGTTCAGCGACAGCCGGTAGCTCATGGCCGGGCCGCCCACGCCGCCGATGGCCAGCGCGTGCTCCTGCCCGAAGCCGTTGCGCTCCACCGCGCCGCGCCAGTCGGTGCTGGTGTTGCCCAGGAACTGCACGCGCCCCGGCGCGTGCGCCGCCACCACCGCGCGGAACTGGTCGGCCGACAGCATGTCGGGCCCGCGGATCACGTTCGAGGTCGACACCGAGTTGGTGTAGCTGAACGCGGGCTCGCGCGCGTTGCCGTTCCTGGTCTCGATGATGATCACGCCGTTGGCGCCGCGCGAGCCGTAGATGGCGGTCGACGCGGCGTCCTTCAGCACCGTCACCCGCTCGATGTCCTGCGGGTTGATGAAGTTCAGCGGGCTGCGCGAGATGTCGGACGACAGCCCGCCGCCCGGCTGCAGCGGCACGCCGTCCACCACGAACAGCGGCTCGTTGCTCGACGTCACGCTGGTGCCGCCGCGGATGCGGATGGCGCTGCCGCCGCCGGGCTGGCCGTTGTCGATCACCTGCACGCCGGCCACCTTCCCCTGGATCAGGTGCTCGGGGTTCACCACCCGGCCGGTGTTGAACTGCTCCTGGCCCACGGCCTGGATCGAGCCGGTCACGTCGCGCACCCGGCGCTCGCCGTAGCCGATGGCCACCACCCCCTGCAGCGCCACCGCCGAGGGCGACAGCGCGAAGTTCAGCGTGGCGGTCTGCCCGGCGGCCACGGCCACCGACTGCGTGGCCGGGGCGTGCCCCAGCACGGTGGCCGTCAGGCGCTGCGTGCCCGCGGGAACGCCGCTCAGCGTGTACCGCCCGTCGGGGCCGGTCACCGCGCGCAGCGTGGTGCCCGCCACGGTCACCGCCGCCCCGGAAAGCGCGCGCGCGCCCTCGGACGACGTCACGCTGCCGGTTACCTGCCCGGTCTGTGCGTACAGTGGTCCGCCCGCGAGCAGGGCGGCAAACACACTCAACACTACGTTCCGCCTCATCTTGGCTCTCCGAAGGAGGGTGGTCGGGCAGCCCGCGGGGGCTGCGGCAGGTGCGTCGCGCGCGGGCGCCCGGTGGTGGGCGCGGCGCCAGTTCGCACCCCGGGGTTCAGGGGCCGGTGGTCCCCGGCGGCCACGGGGCCACGCGCGGGGGCAATTTCACTGCGATGGGAATCGGGTGCCGGCCGGCACGCCGGAAGCGGACCCGCTCCCGCCCGGGTCCGCAGGGCCCCCGCCCGGCGGGGGTTCGGCGCGTTCGTCAAGAGATCCAACAAATTCAGCCCGGCGGTCCCGCCGCGGCGGCCGGCGGTCGAAGCGGGTCCACGACGTCGCGGACCTGCTTTTGTTAACGAATCCGACAAAATACCGCACGCACGCTCCGGCGGGGACGGACGGCTTCGGGAACCTGCTCGGAATGCGTGCGGGAAGATGCTGCGAGCTCGCGGTTTCTGCTGGGGCTTGATCGGGTGTATCGTAATCGCGCAAAGTTCTCGTGTCAACAAGATTTCGCATGGGTTTCGGAGCGCGTAAACCGATGGGGGGCAATGTAATCGTTTACATCGCGACCGCTCCTCGCGTCGGCCGGGAACCGGGTGCGGCGCACCGTCGGCGGGCCCGCCGGCGGCCGCCGGAAGCCGGTCCGCGGCGGGTGCATCGGAAGGCGCTCCGGCGGCGTCCGCACCGGGCGCGTTGCGGCGGCGCGAGGGGGGCGCGATTTTCCGCGTCTCGTCCCCATCCCCCAACGATCTCCGGCGTCCATGCGTCCTATCGGGGGAGGATCCTGGTCCTATCGGGGAGGATCCTGGGTGGGATGGCGATTGTACCGCAGCGCGCCGCCGGTCCCCATCTCCATTCCCCGGCGCGGCGAACGTTCACGCGAGGTGCGTCCCCTGGCTACTGCCGAGAAGGAAATCGAGACCCTGCTGGGCGATGCGGCGCGGCTGCGCGCGCAGGTGCAGCGCCGCATCGTGGGGCAGGAGCGGGTGCTGGAAGAGGTCATCATCTCCCTGCTGGCGGGCGGGCACGTGCTCCTGGTGGGCGTTCCCGGGCTGGCGAAGACGCTGCTGGTGCGCACGCTGGCGCAGGCGCTGGAGCTGGACTTCAAGCGCGTGCAGTTCACGCCGGACCTGATGCCGGGCGACATCACCGGCACGGAGGTGATCGAGGAGGACCGCTCCACCGGGCGCCGGTCGGCGCGCTTCATCCGCGGCCCCGTGTTCACCCAGGTGCTGCTGGCCGACGAGATCAATCGCACCCCGCCGAAGACGCAGGCCGCGCTGCTCGAGGCCATGCAGGAGGGGCGGGTGACGGCGGGCGGGGAAGACTGGGAGCTGCCGCGCCCCTTCTTCGTGCTGGCCACGCAGAACCCCATCGAGCAGGAGGGAACGTACCCGCTCCCCGAGGCGCAGCTCGACCGCTTCATGCTCGACATCCGGCTGGACTACCCCAGCGTGGACGAGGAGGTGGAGATCCTCCGCTCGACGACGGGGACGAAGGATGCCGACATCCAGCCGGTGCTGGACGCCGGGCGGGTGCTGACGCTGCAGCGGTGGGTGCGCGAGGTGCCGGTGGCCGAAAACGTTCTCTCCTACGCCGCCTCGCTGGTCCGCGCTACCCGCCCCGCGGACGCGAGCGCGACCGACGACGTGAAGCGCTGGGTGCGCTGGGGCGCCGGCCCCCGCGCCGGACAGGCGCTGATCCTGGGCGCAAAGGCGCGCGCCCTCCTCGCCGGCCGCTTCCACGTCACCCCGGACGACGTGCGCCGCGTGGCGCTTCCGGTGCTCCGCCACCGCGTGCTCGTGAACTTCCACGCCGAGGCCGAGGGTGTGGCGACCGACGACGTCATCGCCCGCCTGCTGGAAACGATTGCGCCGCCGCGGAGCGGGTTGTGAGCGCAAAGCCAGGACCCGTGCCCCGGCGGATGAATCCGCGGCAACAACGGCCCGAAGTCCGCCTTCGCGGACTCGAAATCCGGCATCGGGGCGACTCGGCCAGCGCGGGCGCATCCGGCCCGGTTGGAACGGCGGGTGAGCGGAAGCACATGCCTCACCGCGCGAATGGCGGAGAGGGAGTCCGCGAAGGCGGACTTCGGGCAGTTGTTGCAGCGAATTCATTCGCCCTCCCCAGCCTCAGCCTTCCCGAGCTCGGCCCGGCTCCATCGGCTCGGGTACACTCCGGGAGCGAGGGAGCGCCGTGACCTCCGCCCCCTCCACCGCCTTCCTCCCCCCCGGCCTCCTGGAGCGCCTCGGCGGGCTGGAGCTCATCGCGAAGACGGTGGTGCGTGGCTTCCAGGCGGGCATCCACCGCTCGCCCCTGCGTGGCGCGGGCGAGGACTTCGCGAAGCACCGCGACTACCAGCAGGGCGACGACGTCCGCTACCTGGACTGGAAGCTGTACGGGCGCACCGACCGCCTGTACGTGCGCGAGTTCGAGGAGCGCTCCAACCTCCAGGCGTTCGTGGTGGTCGATACCTCGGCGTCGATGGAGTACGCGGGCGCTGGCGGCGTGACGAAGCTGCGCTACGCCTCGTACGTGGCCGCCGCGCTCGCGCACCTGATGATCGGCGCGGGCGACTCGGTGGGGCTGGCCGCGTTCGGCGCCGAGGCGCGGCTGCTGCTGGCGCCAAGGGCGCGCTCGGGCCATCTCCACGATCTGCTGCTGTCGCTGGAGCGGCTGGCCCCGGGTGGCTCGGAAGGGGCGGCGGACGTGCTGGACCGGGTGGGGGTGACGATGCGCCGCGGTGGGCGCGTCATCCTCATCTCCGACCTGCTGGAGGACGACGGGGGCGAGGCGCTGGCCGCCGCCGCCGGCCGCCTCCGCGCGCGGGGGGACGAGGTGATGGTGCTCCGCGTGCTGACCCCCGAGGAGTCGGGCGAGGCGGCGCCGGACGCGGGGCTCTTCTTCGACCCCGAGCACCCGGCGCGGGAGGTGCCGGCCACGCCGCGGCTGGATCCCGGCTACGCGCGCCGCGTCGGCGCGTACTACGCGGCGCTGGCGGACCGGCTGCGGCAGCGCGGCGTGGAGTACGTTCCGCTCTCCACCGAGCAGCCGGTGGAGCAGGCGCTGGTCGCGTGGGTGAACCGGCGGCGCGGCGCGTGATCACCTTCGGCACCCCGGCGTTCCTCCTGGCTGGCGCCTTGGGCGCGCTCGTTCCGCTGGCGCTGCACCTGATCCGCCGCCGCCCGCCCAACCGCGCGCCGCTCCCCACGGAGCGTTTCCTAGCGCCCGACCCGCGCACCGCCGTGCGCGTGAGCCGGCCCACGGACCTGCTCCTGCTGGCGCTCCGGATGCTGCTGCTGGTGCTCGCCGGCGCCGCGTTCGCGCACCCGGTCTGGTTCCCGGCGGCGCGGGGGACGCGCGAGGTGGTGCTCCTCGATACCGGCACGGGAATGGGCGCGGCGTGGCCCCAGGCGGTCGCCGAGGCGCGCCGCCTCCTCCTCGGCGCGGATGGAAAGCCGCGGGGCGAGCTGGTCCTGTTCGATACGATCGCGGTCCCGATGCGCCGCCTCGACGCGCGGTCGTTCGCCTCGCTGCAGGCCACGCCGCCAACCGGCGCGGAGAGCCGCTACGCCGCCGCGCTGGAAATGATTCCCGCCGCCACGCGCGAGCTGCGCGGCGCGGACTCGGTGCGGGTGACGCTGATCACCCGCGCGCGCTGGGCCGCGTGGAGCGAAGGGCTGTCCGCGCTGCGACGCGCCGCCTGGCCGGGCGCCATCGGCCTCGTCTCCATCCCCGTCCCCCCGGCGACGGATTCGGCGCGCGGCGATACGGCCGCACGTGAAGCGATCCGCATTGCGGGAGATGCGCGTACTCCCGTGTCGTACACGAGGGCCGCGCTGCAGGCGACCGGGTGGAGCGTGCGTGACGTCCCCATCGCGGACGCAGTCTCTGTCGAGGGCGCGCGTCTCGTCGTCGTCGAGGACGCCGTCCCCGCGCCGCTGGCCGGCGCGGTCCGCCGCGGTGCGGAGGGTGGCGCGACGGTGCTGGTGACCGCGCCCGCCGCCGCGTCCCTCCGCGGCCTCATCCCCTGGCGCGGGACGCTGCGCGCGGACAGCACCGGCGGCGCGATGTGGCTGGCGTCCGGCGAGCACATCGGGCGCGCGGCGGTGCGGGTATCGGGAGATGCGGCGCCGGGCGCGGCCCTGATCGCGTCGTGGGAGGATGGCCGTCCCGCGGCCGCCGCGCGGCGGATGGGGCGCGGCTGCATCGTCTTCGCGGCGGCCGATCTGGAGCGGGGGGAGATGACGATGGATGCCGCGTACCCGCGCGTGGTCGACCGTTTCGCGCGCGGCTGCGAATCTCCCGGACCGGCGGACGGAGATGCGCCGCTCGACGCGGGGGCGCGGGCCGTGCTGCATGGATCGGGACCGGCCGCCGTCGCCGCGAGCGCCATCCCGGGCGCGGGGGGCGGCATCGCGCTGGGGCGCTGGGTGATGGCCGCGGCGCTCCTCGCCGCCCTGGCCGAAACGTTCTTCGCTTACTCCCGCAGGAGTGCGGCATGAGAACCGCCCTTCGCCGTCCACCGCCCGATGGCCCGCCGGTGCTTGCGCCGGTGGAGCGCATCATCGCGCGCGTGCGGCGGGTGTGGCGGTGGTCGGTGCTCGTCCGCGCGCTCGTCGTCGCCCCCGCGCTGCTGGCCGCTTCCGCCATCCTCCTCATCGCGCTGGACCTGCTCGTGCCGCTGCGCGCCGTGCTGCGCGAGGTGCTGCGCTGGGTGCCGCCCGCGCTGGCGGTGGGGACGCTGGCGTACGCAGCGTGGCGCATCGCGCGCCCGCCGTCGCCGCGCCGCTTCGCTCTCCTGGCCGAGGAGCGCCTCCCCGACCTCGACAACCGCCTGGTCACCGCCTTCGACGTGGCCGTCGGCGACCCGGAGTCGCTCGTCGCCCGCGCGTTCGTGGCCGATGCGGAGCGGCGCCTGGCCGGTGTCGAGGCGAACGACGTCGCCCCCTTCCGCATCCTCCTCCCCATCTCCGTCCTCGTCACCTCCTGGGCCATCGCGCTCGGCTTCGCGGCGGCGTTCCCGGTCGCCGCGCGCGAGGCGTGGGGGCGGTGGCTGCACCCGCGCGACGCGTATGAGCAGCGCTGGCGCGAAGTGCGCGCGAACACCCTCCCCGCCGTCCCCGAGCCGCCGATGCCGGCGTTCGACGAGATGCGCTGGCGCGTCGCCCCGCCCGCGTACGCCGGGCAGGGGGACGCGGACGGGCGCGGGGACGAGCCGCTGCAGGCGCTGGCGGGAAGCCGCGTGCGCCTGCGCTCGGCGTTCTTCGACCGCTGGGACGCGGTGCGCGCGGTCCGCATCGGCGGCGGGCAGCTCCCCGTGCACCGCTCGGGCGGCGAGTGGGCGGTGGAGTGGACGCAGTCCGCGAACGAGCGAGGCATCTCGCTCGAGGCGCTGGCGCACGGCGAGGTCGTCGCGCGCCGCGTCGTTCCGGTCACCGTCGTCCCCGACCGCGCGCCCGACGTGCAGCTCACCGCGCCGGAGCAGGACCTGGTGCTGGCCAGCGGCCACGGACGCATCCCCGTTCGCGCGACCGCGGCCGACGACTACGGCGTGGGCCCGTTCGCGCTCGCATGGAGCCGCACCCGCGGCAGCGGCGAGACCTTCCAGTACGTGGAGGGGGTGTGGCAGTTCGGCTCGCTCCGCCGCGGGGGGAAGACGGCCGCGGGCGAGCTCGTCCTCGACCTCGACGCCATGAAGCTGGAGCCGGGCGACGTGATCCACGTGCGCGCCGTGGCCACCGACCGCAACGACGTCACCGGCCCGGGCGAGAGCGTGTCGCGCACGCGGATGATCCGCATAGCCCGCCCGGAGGAGATGGACCGCGTGAACACCGACGTGGGCTTTCCGCTGGAGATGCCGAAGGACCCGCTCCTTTCGCAGCGCATGCTGCTCATCCGCACCGAGCGTCTGCGCGCGCAGCACGGCCGCATCCCCGAGCCCGAGTACCGCGCGAAGGCGGCCGAGATCGCGTCGGACCAGGAGCGGCTGCGCGAGCGCGTGGGCGAGCAGATCTTCACCCGGCAGACCAGCGCGCTGCAGGACCTGGGCGTGGAGCGCGGCTTCACCGAGGAGGGCGGCGCCGGCCACCACGACGCCGACCAGCCGGCGGCGGCGCCCCCAACCGGCCAGGGCGCGAACGGCGAGTCGTTCTCCGACCAGGTGCTGGCCGCCGCGTCCGCGGCCACGGGGCAGGGGACGATCGACGAGGTGTCGCACAAGCACGACGCCGACCCCATCCTGGACGTCAACCGCACGCTGCTGAGCCTGTACAACATCATGTGGGCGGCCGAGCGCGAGCTGAACCAGGGCTCGCCCGACGCCGCGCTCCCGCACGAGCGCGAGGCGCTGCGCGTCATCGACCAGCTGCGCAAGGCCGAGCGCATCTTCCCCAGCGGCAACGTGCGCGCCGATCCGGTCGACGTCGACTCGGCGCGCGGACAGGGGAAGCTGGACGATGCCGCGCCATCCGCCCGCGCCGCCGGCGCCCCGCTTCCCAACGCGGACGCGCTGCTGGCGGAGATGGACCGCGTCGCAGGGGCCGCCGCGGGAACGTCCCCCCGCGCGCTGTCGATGCGGCTCTCCGGGCTCGCCGCCCGCGCGCTGGCCGGCCCCGGCGCGGACCCGCAGGCGGCGGCGCTCCTTTCGCGCGCCGCGGGCGAGGCGCAGTCGGGGCGCACCGCCCAGGCTCGCGCCCTCCTCCTGCGCGCCCGCGCCCGCATCGCCCCCGGCGCGGCGACGCGCGCCCGCGCCCTTCCGTCCACCGCCGACCCGGCAGCGGCCGACTACTTCCGCCGCCTGGGGAGGGCGCCGTGAGGCGGTTCTTTTGCGCCGCCGCCGCACTGGCGCTGGCCGTCTCCGCGGCGGCGCCGGCGCGGCCGGCGCCGTTCGTGTTCGCCACCGCGCGCTACGACTCGGGGGACTGGGACGCGGCGCCGCTGGTGCCCACCAACGTCATCCACGCCGTCGCGCAGTACACGGCCATCCCGGTGGCGCCGCAGGGCGCGGTGGTGGACCTGGCCAGCCCCGAGCTCTTCCGCTTTCCGTTCGTCTACCTGACCGGCCACCTTCCGGTCCGTTTCAGCCAGCAGGAGAGCGCCAACCTGCGGGCGTACGTGCAGCGCGGCGGCTTCGTCTTCATCGACGACCACAACCACGACGTGGACGGGGCCTTCCACAGGACGGCCACGGCGGAGCTGCGCCGCATCTTCGGCGCGAACGCGCTGCGCGAGCTCCCCAACGGCCACGAGCTGTACCGCGCCTTCTTCACCTTCGCCGACGGGCCGCCCGCCACGAGCCACGAGCTGAACGGCTGGGGCGACAACATGGTGCACGAGCACCTGCTGAGGGTGGAGGTGAACGGGCGGCTGGGCGTGCTCTACAGCAACAAGGACTACAGCTCCGAATGGGGCTACCACTACCGCAACAAGCGCTTCCTGTCGCTCGACAACACGCGCTTCGCCGTGAACATCGTCGTGTACGCGCTGACGCGATGAGAGTGGGGACAGGGGACAGGACACAGGGGACAGGGGACAGCAGGAGGCCGTCCCCTGACGGGCTGTCTGCGGTGGCGAAAACCTCTGACGGAGCGCCACCAGGTTTGGGCGGGAGTCCGCGAAGGCGGACTTCGGGCCGTTGTTGCCGCGAATTCATTCGCCTTTCCCCGCGGGCCATCCCGACCCATTCCCGTTTGGCGCGCCCGCCGGCATGACGCGCCTCCCGCTCGTCCTCCGCGCCTGCGTCCTGGCGCTGCTGGTGCTCGCGCTGGCGCTGCCGTCGCTCTGGCGCCCGGCGAGCGTCGCGGGGCGCGTCGTCCGCCTCCGCACGGCGTCCGATCTCGCGAAGGCCGGCGCCCTCCTCGGCGGCCTCCCGCCCGCGGCGACGATCTACGAATCCGCCACACCGCCGTCGCCAAACGAGCTGGAGACGCTGGCCGCGGCGGCCGGGCGCGCGCCGCTCTTCGGCGTGCTTCCGGCCACCGCGCGGCTGGTGGACGCATCCGCGACGGCGCGCCCGCTTTCCGGCCGCGCCGCCGCCGTGTCGTTCCGGCTGCACGGCGCGCCCGGCGACAGCGCGCGCGTCTATCTCGCCGAGGCGGGCGGCGTGGTGGACAGCCTGCCGGTGAAGGCGGACGCGCGGGGCGAGGCATCGGGCGCGTTCCGCGTGCGTCCGGCGCTCGCCGGCTGGCGCGAGTGGCGGGTGCGCGCCGTCTGGCCGCGCGGCGACTCGGCGGTGGCGGGCGCCGCGGCGATGGTAGATTCGGCGGGGCCGCCGCGCGTGCTGCTGCGCGCCGGATTCCCCGACTGGGAGGCGAAGTTCGTCACCCGCGCGCTGGAGGAGAGCGGCGCGCGCGTGGAGCAGGGCCTGCCGCTCGGCCGTGGCCTGGCGGTGACGGAGGGCGCCGGCTCCGCCCTCACCCCCGCGCGCCTCGCCGCCGCCGACGCGGTGATCGTGCTCGACGGCGCGCCGCTCGACGCCGCCGAGGCGGCCGCGCTGGCGGAGTGGGCGGCGCGCGGTGGCGGCGTCCTGCTCGCCGGCGACCGCTCGGGAGCGCCCGGTTTCGGCCTCGTGCGTGCAGGTTCGCGCGCCTCGCCGGTGGACGGCTCCGCGATCCGGTGGGCGCTCCCGCCCGAGCTGGCGCCGCTCCCGGCGGACCGCGTCGCCGCGGCCGCGCAGCCGTTCGAGGCGGCGTTCGCGGGCTCCGTCGCGGGCGCATCGTCGCCCGCGGGCGGGCTGCTGGCGCTGCGCCCGCTGGGCCGCGGCCGCGCCGCCGCGCTGGCCATCACCGAGACGTGGCGGTGGCGGATGGAGGCCGGGCGCGTGGCCGAGCACCGCGAGTTCTGGCGCTCGCTCGCCGACTGGCTGTCGTCCGCGCGCCCGGAGCCGCTCTCCATCCAGCTCGCCGATGCGTCCGGCGCCACCGGCGTCCGCCGCGAGGTGCGCGTGTTCGACGCGCGCGAGCCGGATGCGCCGCCGCCGCCGCTCGTCGTCACCCGCCCCGATCGGGCCACGGACACGCTCCGCCTGACGCGCGACGCCGCATCGCCCGGCGTGCTGCGCGCCTCGTTCGTTCCCGCGGCGGAGGGCATCTACACCTTCGCGTTCGCCGGCCAGCCGCCACGCGCCGCCTTCCGCGCGACGCGCACCGCCAGCGCGTCCGCCGACGGCTGGGCGCGCCTCGCCGCCATCGCCACGCGCTCCGGCGGCCGCATGCTCCCGCCGGACTCCGTTCGCGCCACCGTCGCGAGCTTCGGCTCCGCATCCTCGGGCGGATGGCGGGGTCCCGGCCCGTGGCTCATCTTCGCCGCGATTCTGTTGTTCGGCGCGGCGGAGTGGGCGATTCGAAGGCTGACGGGGCGCGAGTGATGTCTGCCAGTTCGCGGGCCGGCCTCCCCACCGGCGGGTGAAGCCGCAGCAACAACGACGGGAAGCCTCGCAAACCGCGCGAGGCTGTTCGGCTCGGCAACTGGTTCCGGCTCCGGAGGACGCCTCCCCTTTCATCATCGTGGCCGTCCAGAGCGGCGGTGTTCGACTCAACTCAGGATGACGTCAGCGGGAAGAGCCAATCCAACCTCACGCTGAGTTCTCCCCCTCCCCCGCGGAGCGGGAAAGGGCCGGGGAGGGGGTCCGCTTGGCAGCACCGATCTTTCTTTGCTTTTCGCGGAGATGCTGGATCGTCAACCACACTCGCCGCATCGCAGGTGCGGCGATTTCGACAGCGAGGCTGGATGCGAATCTTCGTCACCGGCGCGACCGGTGTGGTGGGGCGCAGGGCGGTGCCGCTGCTCGTGGCGGCGGGGCACGAGGTGACGGCGGTCGCCCGCTCCGCGGAGAAGGCGGCGGCGGTGGAGAAGGCCGGCGCCCGCGCGGTGCAGGTCGATCTGTTCGACGCGGATGCGGTGCGGCGCGCGGTGGACGGGCACGAGGCGGTGATCAACCTGGCCACCGCCGTCCCGCCGAGCTCGCGCATGATGCTGCCGGGCGCGTGGCGGGAGATGGACCGCATCCGGCGCGACGCCTCGGCCATCCTGGTGGACGCGGCACTCGCGGGCGGCGTGCGGCGCTTCGTCCAGGAGTCGTTCGCGCCCATCTACGCCAACAGCGGCGACGGGTGGATCGACGAGACCGCGCCGGTGAAGCCCGCCGGCTACAACCGCACCACGCTCGACGCCGAGCGCTCGGCCGATCGCTTCACGCGCGGCGGCGGCACGGGCGTGGCGCTCCGCTTCGCCTACTTCTACGGGCCGGACGCGGGCGGCGCGACGCTCGACATGATCGGGTTCGTGCGGAAGGGCTGGTCGCCCGCGCCGGGGCCGGAGGGCTTCATCTCCTCCATCTCCCACGACGACGCGGCCACGGCGGTGGTGGCGGCGCTCGGCATCCCCGCGGGCATCTACAACGTGGTGGACGACGAGCCGCTGCGCCGCCGCGAGTTCTTCGGGTCGATGGCCCGGGCGCTGGGCGTCGCCCCGCCCAGGTTCCTGCCGAAGTGGGCGGGGCGGCTGATGGGCGGGGCGGGGGAGACGCTGGCCCGCTCGCTCCGCATCTCCAACCGCAGGTTCCGCGAGGCCAGCGGCTGGGCGCCAAAGTACCCAGGCGCCCGCGACGCCTGGCCCGACCTGCTCCGTGAGGCGGGAATCACCCCTTCCGCGTGAGGGTGTGGAACACACCCGGGTGGCCGACGGAAACAGACATTTCAAGTCATCAAAATTGCATCTGATCAAACCGCAAGGCGATGATGGCGCCGGCGGAGATCTCCTGCGTCCGGCGGTATGCCCCGCACGCGGAGGAAGAAGGATGAAAAAGCTTCGGCTGGATCCGGACGAGCTCTCGGTGGAGCCCTTCGAGGTGGAAGCGGCGGCGGCGGAGAGTGGCACCGTGATGGGCGCCGACGCGTCGTCGCCCAGGAACTGCACCGGGCCCGACGTAAGCTGCGGCTACCCCTACACCTGCGGCGGAACGAGCTGCGACTCGGGCTACCCGCTCTGCTACCAGTGCACCGCCCGCGTCTGCGAGTAGCATGCTCGCGGCTGGCCGGCGGATCACCAACGTGGAGGGAACGATGAAGAAGCTGCGGCTGGATCCGGAAGCGCTCTCGGTGGAGCCCTTCGAGGTGGAAGCGGCGAAGGAGGAGAGCGGCACGGTGATGGGCGCCGACGCCTCGACGCCGAGGAACTGCACCGGGCCGGACGCGAGCTGCGGCTACCCCTTCACGTGCGGCGGAACCAGCTGCCCCACGGGCTATCCTCTCTGCCGCTTCTGCGCCGGGTGACGATGGGCGGACCAACGGCGGCAACTCCCGATCGTGGAGGACCGATGAATCCGATGAAGAAGCTGCGGCTGGACGTGGAAGAGCTTTCGGTCGAGCGTTTCGAGCTGGAATGGGCGGGGGAGGCGAACGGCACGGTGCGGGGCAACGACTTCTCGCAAACCCACTGCGGGACGGCCGCCGAGGACAGCTGTGGCGATCCGCCCACCTGTGGCGGAACGAGCTGCGACTCGGGGTATCCGGTGTGCCGCCAGTGCCCGCCCATCGACTGAGCGGCACAGGGGCGCATCCGGCAGTGTCCACCAGGTGCGTTCTGATCGATCCGGGTGCGAACGCCTGCGCCCGAACGGCCCTGCAAACAGGAGAAAAGCCATGAAGAAGCTGCGGCTGGATCCGGAAGCGCTCTCGGTGGAGCCCTTCGAGCTGGAAGCGGCGGTGAAGGCGGACGGCACCGTGCTGGCCAACGAGGTCTCGGGCCCGGGCTGTCCCACCTCGGTGCAGTACAGCTGCGGGTACCCGCGCACCTGCGGCGGCACGAGCTGCGACACCGGGTATCCGGTGTGCTACCAGTGCACGGCCCAATGCACCGTGTGACCCGCTGAACGGACGGGACATACGCGGAGAAGCAGGGCAGCGGACGAACACCTCCGCTGCCCTGCTTCTCCGCGTGAGATCCGCCCGTCAGTCCAGCGTCTTCATGAAGAAGTGCCGCGCGTAGCCCGGCGGAAAGTCGTCGATCCGGCCGAACTCGCGGAATCCCATCTTCCGGTAGAACTCCGGCGCCTGGAAGGTGAAGGTGTCGAGCCACATCCCGCGGCAGCCGCGTTGCCGCGCCTCGGCTTCGGCGCGGCGCAGCAGCTCCGAGCCGTGGCCGCCGCCCCGGTGCGCGTCGCCGACCCACAGGACCTGCACGAACATCCATCCCATCAGCATGTCGGCGACCAGCCCGCCCGCGACCGCGCCGCCCTCGTCGCGCAGGAAGAACCGGAGCGTCTCGTACGCGTACTCGCCCACGAGGCGCCGGTTGTACGCGAACAACCCTTCGCCCACCGCGCGGACATCCTCTTCGGGCGCGTCCGGTTCCAGGCTGATGGTGAGATCGGACATCGCGGCAGGATGTTCGAGGATTTCGGAAGGAGACAGGGCTCGGTCCAAGCTTGGATCAGGCGACGTAACTGCTTACGCAACAATGCCGTAGTTGAAGTCCGCGAAGGCGGACTGTGTGCCGTTGTAGCCGCGACTTCAGTCGCATTTTTCCAACCACCACAACATCTCAATCCGATCAATCCGATTCTCCGACGCACTCCCGCACTCCCGCACTTCCGCACTCCCGCACTTCGTTACTGCGGCGCTCCCAGCATCTCCTTCATCTTGCTGAAGAAGTTGGCCTTCAGCTCCTTGCTGTCCTCCTCGCTCAGGCTGCTGCGCTTGCCGGTGCGGTACTCCAGCAGGTCGGCGGGCACCTCCTTCAGGAAGCGCGAGGGCTGGCGGGGGATGGAGTCGCCGCGCTGGCGGCGGGTGGCGCAGCCGGAGAGGGTGAGCCGGTGCCGGGCGCGCGTGATCCCCACGTAGAACAGGCGCCGCTCCTCGCTGATGGGGTCGGTGCCGTCGGCCGACACCGCCTGCACGCTGCGGGTGTGCGGCAGGATCTCCTCCTCCAGGCCCACGATGAACACGTGCGTGAACTCCAGCCCCTTGGCGGCGTGGAGCGTCATCAGCGTCACGCTGTTGGGCTCGTCGTCCTTCTCGTCCTTCTTCTCCTCTTCCTCCACCAGCGAGATCTTCTCCAGGAACGAGCGCAGCGTGGGCGGCTCCCAGTCGTCCTCCTCGTCGGGGAGCGGCTGGGCGCCCCACACGCGCTCCTCGTAGGTGCCCAGCGAGGCGATGAAGTCGCGCAGGATGTCGACCCGCACCTCGGCGGCGCGCTCGCTCTTCGCGTTGTCCGCGCGCACCGCCTCCTCCAGCCGCACGCGCGAGACGAGCTGCTTCGCGAAGCCGTGCAGCGTCCGCCCGCCGGTCTCGCCCGCGCGGATGGTGGCCTCGGTGGCGTGGTACTCGTGGCGCAGCTCGTCCATCATCTCCACGAAGTGCCGGATGGGCTCCTGCTGCGCGCGGCTCACGCCATCGACCTCCGGCGCGCGGCGCAGCATGTCGTACATCGGCACCCCGGCGGCGCGCGCGGCCTCGATCAGCTTCAGCTGCGTGGTGCGCCCGATCCCCCGCGTGGGGTAGTTGATGATGCGCCGGAGCGCCACCTCGTCGCGCGGGTTCATCACCACGCGCAGGTAGGCTACCGCGTCCGCCACCTCCTTGCGGTCGAAGTACGACGTCCCGCCCACCACGCGGTAGGGAACGTTGGCCGCCCGGATCGCCTCCTCCAGCGGCTTGGACTGGAGATTGGTGCGGTAGAGGACGGCGAAGTCGCTCCACTGCACGTTCTCCACGAGCCGGCGGATGGTGATCTCCTTCGCCACCATCTCGGCCTCCTGCTCCTCGGCCGAGCGGGCGCCGTCGTCCACGAACTCGTAGTAGTCCAGCTTGGGACCGGGCCCGTTGGAGGTGCGCAGCCGCTTTTCCCTGCGCGAGGTGTTGTTGGCGATGACGCCGTTGGCCGCGTCGAGGATGCGCTGCGTCGACCGGTAGTTCTCCTCCAGCACCACCGTCCGCGCGCCGGGGAAGTGGCGCTCGAAGTCCAGGATGTTGCGCACGTCGGCGCCGCGCCAGGCGTAGATCGACTGGTCGTCGTCGCCCACCACGCACAGGTTCTTGCGCGGGCCGCTGAGCAGCCGCGCCATCTCCAGCTGCGCGCCGTTGGTGTCCTGGTACTCGTCGATCATGATGTAGTGCCAGCGCTTCCAGTAGCTCTCGCGCACCTCGGCGTGCTCGCGCAGCAGCTTCACCGGCAGCAGCAGCAGGTCGTCGAAGTCGCACGCGCCGGCCGCCAGCATCGCCTCGCAGTAGCGCGGGTAGACGTCCGCCGCCAGCACCGCGTAGTCGTCGGACCGGTTGCCCTTCACCGGCCCCGCGGCCACCTCGCGGGCCGCGTCGGCGGGGGTGACCATGCTGTTCTTCCAGTCGGAGATCTGGAAGAGCACCTTCTTGTGGTCGAAGTTCTCGTCCCCCGCCGTCGGGGCGACGTGCACCTCGTCGGCGATGCGCTTCACCATCGCCAGCTGGTCGCCGGTGGAGTAGATGGAGAACGACTTCGGCAGCCCCACCTTCTGCCCGTGCTCGCGCAGGATGCGCGCGCCGAGCGAGTGGAAGGTGGAGAGGAGCACGCCCTTGGCGTCCTTGCCCACGATGCGCGCCACGCGCTCGCGCATCTCCGCCGCGGCCTTGTTGGTGAAGGTCACGGCCAGCACGCGGCGCGGGTCCACCCCGCGGTCGCGCACCAGGTACGCGATGCGGTACACGATGGTGCGCGTCTTTCCCGAGCCGGCGCCGGCCAGGATCAGCACGGGCCCCTCGGTGGCGAGCGCGGCCTGCTGCTGCTCGGGGTTCAGCTCGCGCAGGTACTGGGGGATGAACTGCAAGGGACCTGGTGCGAAAGTGCGAGAGTGCGAAAGTGCAGAACGGCGAACTCCTGAGTCCTGAGTCCTGAGTCCTGAGTCCTGAGTCCTGAGTCCTGAGTCCTGAGTCCTGAGTCCTGAGTCCTAAGTCCTAAGTGAACAGATGGCGATCTCCTGCGAAGCGCGGGAGAGAGGCACGGCCGGAAGGCGGAGACATCCGTCGCAAAGCTCCGAAATCGCCCTGCCAAAACCTGGGACTTAGGACTTGGGACTTAGGACTTTTCGGTTCCGAAGATACCCGGAAACCCGCCCCCGGTCAAAGTTTGACGCCGTTCGGCCCGGCCGCTATGTTTGTCGCGCCCGAAACCCACGCCGGCCACCCCAACGGAGGATCAATGACGCTACGAGACCGCTTCACGGGGCTCTCGGTCGCGGATGCGCTTGCCATCCGCGCCGGTGAGGACCCACGGCGGCCGTTCGTTGCGTTCGGGGACCGGCGCTGCACCTACGCGCAGATCGACCACCAGAGCAGCGCCCTGGCGGCCGCCCTGCACGAGCTGGGGATCGAGGCCGGCGACCGCATGGCGCTGACCCTTCCCAACTGGCCCGAGTTTGTGGTGGCGGCCTTCGCGGCGGCCAAGCTCGGCGCCGTCATCGTGCCGCTGAACCCGCGCTACACCACCCCCGAGCTGCAGTACATGCTGCGGCACTCGGAAACGGCGGTCGTCGTGACGGCCGAGAACTGGGAAGGGGTGGACTACCTGGCGCGCTACGAGGGCTTCCTGACCTCGCTCCCCGACCTGCAGTACGTGGTGAGCGTGGGCGAGGAAGACCTGTGGTACGACGACCGCATCCACCAGTTCGAGGACCTGGTGTCCAGCGGCGAGGGGCGCCCGTTCCCGCGCCACCAGGGCTTGCCCGACGAGCTCTTCGCCATCCTGTACACCAGCGGCACGATGGGAAAGCCGAAGGGGGTGGCGCTGAGCCACGCCAACGTGCTGACCACCGCCGCGGGCACGGCCGACGCGCTGGGGCTCACGGGCGACGACGTGGTGTTCGGCCTGAACTCGCTCTTCAACGTGTTCGGGATGGGCACCGGGATGATGGGCGCCATGATGGCCGGTGCGGCCATGGTGCTGCAGGACCACGACGGCGCCTCGGCCGCGCTGGAGCTGATCGAGCGCGAGCGGGTGACGGTGTACCACGGCGTGCCCACCAACTACGTGCTGGCGCTGAAGGAGATGGAGAACGGGTCGTACGACCTGTCCTCCGTGCGCACCGGCATCGTGGCCGGCGCCCCCGCGTCGGAAGAGCTGGTGATGCGCATCCGCCGCGAGCTGGTGCCCGACCTGAGGATCGGATACGGGCTCACGGAAACCAGCGAAACCGTGGCGCTCACCCGCAGCGACGACCCGCAGGGAAAGTCGGTGTCCACGGTGGGCCGCCCGCTTCCCGGCGTGGAGCTGCGCATCCACGACGTGGACGGCAGCGTGCTGCCGGTTGAGAGCGTGGGCGAGATCGCGGTGCGCGGGCCCTGCGTGATGCAGGGGTACTACCGCCAGCCCGGCGAGACCGCGCTGGTGTTCACGGGCGACCGCTTCTTCATGACCGGCGACCTGGGAATGGTCGACGAGGAGGGCTACCTCCACGTCCTGGGCCGGCGCAAGGAGATGATCATCCGTGGCGGGTTCAACGTGTACCCGCGCGAGGTGGAAGACCGGCTGCATGCGCACCCCGCCGTTCTCGACGTGGCCGTCGTCGGCCTGCCGGACGAGATCCTGGGCGAGGTGAGCTGCGCCTGCATCGTTCCCGTCGAGGGGGCGATCGTCACGGGCGAGGAAATCAAGGATTTCTGCCGTGAGGTGCTGGCGGACTACAAGGTCCCGGACCTGGTCCGCTTCCTCGACAGCTTTCCCATGACGGGGAGCGGCAAGGTGCGCCGCGTGGAGCTCGCGCGCATGATCAGCGCCGAGGAGAGCAGCCGCCGGCCGTGACTTCCCGTCAGGACCCTATTGTTGCGGACGGGCTTCTCCGGCTCTCGCCTGGAGAGTGCCCAGTGCTCAGTGCCCAGTGCCCAGTGGTTTACATTGAGTCCCCGGTGAGACGTCTCCCGGCTTGCTCGAAATGATCCCACTTGGCACTTGGCACTTGGCACTTGGCACTTCTCCCCGCGAAGCGGAGAAGCTCGCCGCGTGAACAGAAACGTGGACGAGAGATGACGACCTTCGTGCCGCGGAGCCCCCACCTGCTGGGTGGCGCTCCCGCAACCCCCGCCGCGCGCAACGCGGCCCTCCTGATCGACTTCGACAACATCACCCTCGGCGTCCGCAGCGACCTGGGCAAGGAGCTCAAGACGCTGCTGAACAGCGAGATCTTCAGCGGCAAGGTGGCGGTCCGCCGCGCCTACGCCGACTGGCGGCGCTACCCCAACTACGTGGTGCCGCTCACCGAGGCCAGCATCGACCTCATCTTCGCCCCCGCCTACGGCACCTCCAAAAAGAACGCCACCGACCTGCGCATGGCGGTCGACGCCATCGAGCTGGCGTTCATGCGCCCCGAGATCGGCACCTTCATCCTCCTCACCGGCGACAGCGACTTCTCGAGCTGCGTGCTGAAGCTCAAGGAGTACGGCAAGTACGTCATCGGCGTGGGGATGCGCGACTCCTCCAGCGACCTGCTGATCCAGAACTGCGACGAGTACTACTCGTACCACGCGCTGAGCGGGCTGGTGCGCGAGGGCGACCAGGGCACGCCCCGGCGCGACCCCTGGCTGCTGGTGCGCGAGGCGGCGCAGAAGATGGCCGCGTCGGGCGACTCGATGCGCACCGACCGCCTGAAGCAGGTGATGATCGACCTGGACCCCAACTTCGACGAGAAGGACGAGGGGTACAGCAAGTTCAGCAAGTTCGCGCAGGTGGCCGCCGAGAAGGGGCTCATCCGCCTGCACAAGGTGGAGAACGGGCAGTACGAGGTGGCGCCGGTCGACGACCTGGACGCCGCCGGCCCCGCCACGCAGCCGCGCTACGACCGCGAGGAGCGCTTCCGCGACCGGGACCGCGGGCCCGACCGCGACCGTGGCCGCGGACGCGGCGGGCGGGGGCGCGACCGGGACCGCGACCGTCCGCGCGACTTCGGGCGCGACCGCGACCGCGAGTTCGACCGCGAGCGCGAGCCGCGCGCCGAGCCCGCGCCGGTGCGCCTGCTGCGCGACGACGAGGAGCCGGCCGTCGCCGCCTCGGCCGCGCCCGCCGCGGAGACCGAGTCCGAGACCATCGCCGCCGCCTTCCCCGTGGGCGAGGCCCAGGTCGCCACGCCTTTCATCGAGGAGCCGCCGGCGCCCGCCACCCGCGAGGAGCGCGACGCGCTGTCGCACGCCTACGCGCTGCTGCAGCACGCCGTCCGCGCGCTGGTCAGCCGCCAGGGCCAGACCGCCCGCGACGGCGACGTGAAGCGCCGCATGATGGAGATGGACGGCGGCTTCGACGAGCACGCGCTGGGCTTCAGCAAGTTCAGCCGCTTCCTCCGCCAGGCGCACGAGGACCAGGTGGTGGACGTCCGGCGCCTGGCCGAGGGGCGCTACGAGGTCGCGCTCCCCTCCTCCGGCACCAAGCTGGCCCCGCCCGCGCTCACCGGCCCGCGCCCGGAGCCGATCACCGTCGACCGCGACGAGCCCCGCGTGGCCGCCGACTCGTCGGCTACGGCCGAGCCCGCGGAGCCGCGCGGACGTGACCGCGGGCGCGGACGTGGCCGTGGACGCGACCGCGGCCCCCGCGAGGGCGCGCCGCCGATCCTTCCCGGGCAGGTGCCGGGGGGCGAGGAAGAGCGTCCCGCCGCCGCCGCGCAGCCCGCGCCCGAAGCCGGGCAGCCGGAGACGCGCCGCGAGGAACCCCGTCGCGAGGAGCCCCGCCGGGAAGAGCCCCGGCGCGAGGAGCCGCGCCGCGAGGAGCCGCGCCGCGAGGAGCGCCCCGCCGCCGAGTCCGCGCCGCCGTCCTCCGCCTCGCGCGAGGGTCCGGCCGACGCGCAGCGCGGGCTGCGCCACCGCCACGGCGGACGCCGTCCCGCGTGGGCGTCGCCCTCCGGGCCGCCGCCGCTCCTTCCGGGGCAGGTGGTCCACGTCCCCGGCTCCGCTCGCCCCGAGCAGCCGGCGGAGCCGCAGCCCAAGCCGCGCGCGGAGGAGCCCGCCGCGCCGCAGCCGGCCGCCGAGGCGCCGTTCAGCGCCGAGGCGCTGGGGCTGCCGACCGACCGCGCGGGCGTCGAGGCGCACCTCGCCGGCTACCGCGGCGTGGGCGCGGCCACCGTCCGCTCGCTGGCCGAGGCCTTCGGCGGGCGGGTGTTCGAGACGCTGGAGAACGATCCCGACGCGGTCCGGGCGCTGCTCGGCCGCCGCGCCGGGCCGATCCTGGACCAGTGGACCGCCGACCGCGACGCCCGCCGCGCCGAGCGCGCCCAGGCGGCGCCCGCCGCCGAGGAGCCCGCGCCGCAGCCGACCGCGGAGGAGCCCGCGGAGGACGCGCGCGACTTCGCCGAGGCTGCATCCGCCATCGCCCCCGAGCCGGTGCAGGGCGAGACGGCGGAGGGGGATGAAGCGGATGCCGACGCGGTCGCCGGGGAGACGGCGGAAGAGGCCGCGCGGCGCCGCAGCCGCCGTGGCCGCCGCGGTGGCCGCAACCGGAACCGCAACCGCGCGGCGGGTGACGGCGATGCCGCGGGGACGACGGAAGCCCCGGCGGCGGAAGAGGCACCCGCCGCGGCGGCCGCTGACGAGTTCGCGCCCGGCGGTGAGGTCGCCGCCGCGGACGACGCGATCGCGGCCGAGCAGGAGGATTCGGATCCCACGCTTGCCTCGCAGGCGGCGCGCCCCGGCGGCCGTTCGCGCGGACGCCGAGGCCGGGGCCGTGGTGGTGCGCCGACCGACGCGCCCGCGGCCGAGACGGTGGACGTCGGCGGCATCGACGTTCCCGTGGGTCCGCAGGGGGAGACCGATCCCACGCTGATGGAGCCGGCGTCGCTCCCCGCGGGTGACGCGCAGCCGCGCGGCCGCTCGCGCGGGCGTGGCGGGCGGGGACGGGGTGGCGCGCAGGCGCCCGCTCCCGCGCCGCAGGCGGAGGCGCCGGCTCCGGCGCCCGAGCAGCCCGCCGCGGGCGGTGGCCGTCGTGGCCGCGGCCGCGGCGGCGCGCAGCAGCAGGCGACGGAGACCGCGCTCCCCGCCGCTCCGGCGGCGGAGGCGGGCGGTGGTGGACGCGGCCGCGCTGGCCGCGGTCCGCGCGCCGAGGCGGCTCCCGCCGCGCCGGCGGCGGAGGCCCCGGCGGCCGGTGGTCGTCGTGGACGCGGCCGCGGCGGTGCGCAGCCCGCGCCGGAGGCCGCTCCGCAGCCGGCGCCCGAGGCGGCGGCTGGCGGTCGCGGACGGGGGCGCGGCGGCAATCGCCCCGCGGCCGAGGCGCCGCAGCCCGAGCCGCCCGCGCAGGGCGGGGAAGGCGGCAAGGCGGGCGGAAGCCGGCCGCGCCGGGGACGCGGGCGCGGGGGACGCGGCGGCACGCCGCCCACCTCGTGAGCCGAAAGGCTTCCGCGAGCGCCGCGTCCGGTGAAGACCGGGCGCGGCGCTCGTCCGTTGTGGACCCCGCGCCGCTCCCGCCGGAGTTCTGCGCGCGCCCGGCCGAGACCGTCGCCCGCGACCTGCTGGGGACGCGGCTCGTCAGCGAGGTGGGGGGCGCGCGCGTCGTGGGGGAGATCGTGGAGACGGAGGCGTACGTCGGGCCGCACGACGCCGCGTCGCACGCGTGGGAGAAGTTCGGCCGCACGGCGAGGAACGACGTGATGTTCGGCCCGCCGGGGATCACCTACGTCTACCTGATCTACGGCATCAACTGGTGCATCAACGTGGTGACGGACACGGAGGGCTTCCCCGGCGCGGTCCTGATCCGCGCGGCGATGCCGGTGGAGGGGATCGAGACGGCGCGCGAGCGCCGGCCCGGACGCGCCGACCGCGAGCTGATGCGCGGGCCCGGGAACCTGGCGCGCGCGCTGGGCGTCACCGGCGCGCAGAACCGGCATCCGCTGGACGCGCCGCCGCTCTGGCTGGCCGCCGGCCGCGCCGTTCCCGACGCAGAGGTTTCTATCGGGCCGCGGATCGGCATCCCCGCGCACCGGGCGGCGGACTGGCCGCTCCGCTTCTGGATCTCCGGATCGCGCTGGGTGTCCAAGAACTCTTGAGCGCCGCGCATCGGACGCAACGGACGTGTGGCCTCGGCTATGGATCCTTCGGCCTGCAACCGCTTGTGCGGGGGAGACTCTGCTGTGGTCGGCCTCAGGATGACGTCTCTGTGCGTTTTTCGAATGCACCGACGATAGCCAAATCGAGACGTCATCCTGAGTCGAACACCACGCTTCGCGCGACGACGATGGATGAAAGGGGAGGCGTCCTCCGGCGCTGGAACCGGCTTCCGAGCCGAACAGCCTCGCGCAGTTTGCGAGGCTTCCCGTAGTTGTTGCTGCGGCTTCAGCCGCCGGTGGGGGGCGGAACCGTAATCTTCACGCCAGCAGAAGCATCTCCCGCAACACCTTCCATTGCCGCCCCGATGGCATCGCGCGCCGCGCTTCCCATCTCCATTCTGCTGTTGCTGCTGAGCTGCCCGGGACCGCGCGTGCCCGAGGTCCGCGCCGCGGCGCCCGTCTACCGTGCCCCCGCGACGCTCCACGTCGTCGCTCCGCCGGCGAGGGAGATCGTTAGCGAGCAGGTCGCGCCCTACGGCTGGGTCGTGCAGCTGCGGCGCCTCCGCGGCCCGCTGCTGAACCGGTGGCGCGTGACGGTGGACGGCCGCGAGGTGCTGTCGGCGGAGATGGCGAGCCTCGGCGTCAGCCACGTCCTGCCGGCGCGCGACGGAGTGCTGGTGCTGCTGGAGGTCACGCCCGGCGGCGTGGCGTGCGAGTTCCTGTACCGCGTCCTCGAGCTGCGGTACGAGCAGCCGCCGCGCATCACGGATGAGTTCGGCACCTGCGCGGCGCCTGCGGACGTCCGCCTGGTGCACGGGCGGCTGCGCGTCTACACCGGCCCGTATCTTCCCACCTACATCGGCCTGATGGACCCGCAGCCGTCCGGAATCCATCCCGAACCGGCGCGGATGGACGAGTACCGCGACGGGCGCATGGTCCCGGTCGCGCGCGGCGCCGCGGCGGACCGCCTCGGCGGACGCTGACGCCGGACTCATCACCCTCTCCCGTCCCGTCCGATGCACCCGTCCGCGCGGCGGATCGCCCTGCTCCTCCTCCTGGCCTCCTGCGGCCGCGGCGACGCGCGTGCCCACTCCCCCGCGCGGCGCGATTCCGCGGCGGCCAGGCGCGATACGGCGCCTGCGGCCGCGGACGGCGAGGTGGTGACGGAGACGTTCGGGTCGGATCGCGACCGGGGGGTGTTCGCGATTGCGAAGCGCGCGAACCACTACCGCGTGCTGGTGAACGGCCGCGCGCTCTGGGAAGAGGACGTCGAGAGCGTGCGCATCCACGCGCTGATGCAGCCGGCCGACGGGAGCGCGCTCGTGGTGCTGGCGGTCACCCCCGGCGGCACCGCGTGCGACCAGATGTTCCGCGTGGTGGAGCTGCGGTACTTCCAGCCGCCCCGCATCACCCCGGAGTTCGGCACCTGCGACTCCGCTCCGGAGGTGGGGTACGTGCACGCGCGGCTGCGGATCTTCTTCGAGGGGTGGCTCCCGGCCCGCCTGGCCCTGCTGGACACGCTTCCGCCGGACGTCGAGTGGCCGCCGGACGAGCTGCTCGAATACCGGGACGGGGCGATGGTGACCATCGCCCGCGGCCGGGAGGCGGACCGCCTCGCCGGCCGGTGACGCCACGCCGGACACCTTCTCTTCACCCGCCCCATGCCGCGGCGCCTCGCGATCCTCATCCCCCTGCTCCTGGCCGGCTGCGCGCGCCCGGACGCGCCGCCGCCGGCACCCGCGCGCTCGGCCGCCGCGGCGCCATCTCCCGTGCTGTCCGCGGCGTCGGCGGATTCGGGGGATGATGCCGACGCGGACACCACCGGGCCGTGGCCGCAGGACGCTTGGCTGCGTGAGAAGGTGAGCGCGGGCGCTGGGGTGATCGCCATCGTCCGCGACTCCATCCCCCGCCGCGCCTTCCGCGTGTTCGTGGACGGCGGCGAGGTGCTGGCGGACAGCGCCGCGCGCGACGTGCGGCTGCTTTCCGTGACGCAGAGCTTCTATCCGCGGCTCGTGGCGGTGCTGGAGATCGTGCCCGGCGACTCCGCGTGCGCCGCCTACCGGGTGCTGGACGTGCACGCGGAGCGGCCGCCGCTGCTGACGCGCGCGTTCGGCAGCTGCGGCCGCCCCGCGCTCTCGTGGGGCGAGGACGTGGTGCGGATGGACTTCCCCCCGCACGGCGGCGCCCGGCCCGCGGAAGCGTACGAGTACCGCGACACCACGCTGGCGCGGCTCGCCGCCGGACGGCGCGAGGAGTTCCCCGCCACGCGCGGGGATGGCGACGCGTGGCGGCCTCCTTCCGAGCGGATGAGCCGCCTGCGCGGGCGCCTGGCCACGCCCGACGGCGTGCTGGAGATCACGCGCGGCGCGACGGAAGGCGGGAACGTCAGCCACCACAACACGGTGGCGGTGGACGGCCGGACGGTGCTCACCGAGGAGTTCGGCCTGACGATGGAGGTGTACGCCCTGGTCCCGCGGACCGCGGCGCACGGCACGCTGGCCGTGCTGCTGCGCGAGGATGGCGGCAACGCGTGCGAGGCGCTCTTCCGCGTGGTGGAGATGCGGCTCCATCGCCCGCCGCGCCTGACGGAGGAGTTCGGCAGCTGCGCGGCGGCTCCTACGCTGGTCACCCGCGACGGCGGGGTGCGCCTGGAGTTCGCCCCCTATTGGACGCACTGGCAGGAGGCGGAGCCGGGCTTCCGCCGCCCGCCCGGGCAGGCGTACGAGTACCGCGCCGGGCGGATGGTGCGCGTCCCGCTCCGGTCGGCAACCGCCGGGAGGAAGGGACGATGACGCGGCGGCGCCTTTCCTCCCTCGCTGTATTCGCCGCGCTGCTGCTCGCCTCCGCGTGCCCGCGGCCGGATGCGGGCCGCGCTCGCGCACCGGCGAAGGATGCTCCGCCAGCCAGGTCGGCCACTCCGGCGCCCGTCTCCAGGGAGCCCACGGCGGCGGATTCGGCGGCGGCGCGCGCCCGCATTCTCAACCCCGGCGTCGACACCGCGTGGGTGGAGCCGCGGTTCGCGCGGCGCAACGTGGAGCGGCAGCGCCTCAGCACGCTCGACGGGACGATGACCATCACCGCCGACAGCATCGGGGGCGAGATCCCGGTTGAATCCACCTACCACCTGGCGGTGAACGGCCGCGAGATCCTGGCCGAGGAGCAGATCATCGACCTGGGCGTGTACCAGTTCCTGCAGAGCTACCACGCGCAGGCGGGGAGCTTCAACGAGAGCGGCGCCGTCGCCGTCCTCGACGCGAGCGCGTACGGCAACACCTGCCCGGCCATGTTCCGCGTCCTGATGATGCGCTTCGGCAGGCCGCCGCTGCTCACCCCGCGGTTCGGGAACTGCTCGGAGAGCCCGCAGATCCTGCGTTCCGGGGGACGGCTGCGCATGCGGTTTCCCGGCTTCTACACCTACTGGCAGTCGCGGCAGAGCGGCTTCCGCGCGCCCCCCGACGAGCTGTACGATTACCGCGGGACGGAGATGGTGAAGCTTTCCCCGCCTCCGCGGGCGGGCGACCGATGAAAGGAGCGGGATGACGGACCGGGACGGGTTGATGGACTTCGCCGCGCGCACGCTGCGGGCGGCGGGGGAGCTGACGCTGGCGCACTTCGGGCGCGCCGCGGTGGAGTACAAGTCCAACCAGACGGAGGTGACCGCCGCCGACCTGGCCGCCGAGGCGCACGTCCGCGCCGCCATCGCCGAGGCGTTCCCCGAGGACGGGATCCTGGGCGAGGAGGAGGACGACGTCCCGTCCAGGAGCGGCCGGCGCTGGATCGTCGACCCGATCGACGGGACGCGCTCGTTCGCGGTCGGCGTGCCGCTGTACTCCATGCTGCTGGCGCTGGAGGAAGATGGGGCGCCCGTGCTGGGCTGCATCCACCTCCCGGTGACGCGGCAGACGCTGGTCGCGGCCACCGGCGCCGGCGCGTGGATGAACGGCGAGCGCGCCCGCGTCTCGGAGTGCGACGCGCTGTCCGACGCGCGGCTGGTCACCAGCGGGTTCGAGTACTGGCGCGACAGCTCCACCGACGAGCACCGCGCCGGCTTCGAGCGGCTGGTGAAGGCCACGCGCTTCGCCCGCACCTGGGGCGACGGCTACGGCTACTTCCTGGTCGCCACCGGCCGCGTGGAGCTCTACTGCGACCCCATCTGCGGCGCCGCCTGGGACATCGCCCCGATGAACGTCATCCTCGCCGAGGCCGGCGGCCGCATCTCCCGGTTCGATGGCCAGCCCATCGCGCCGATGACTTCGGTGCTCGCCGGCAATCCCCATCTCCACGAAGCTGCCGCGCGGATGCTGCTGGCCGGCAGCTGAACGACTGCGCGTGACGCCCATGGAACACCGCTTGCCGCGCATCCGGCCGTCAGCGCAGGACGAATGACTACCCGGGCGGAGGGAGCGTGATGGGCGGCGCGTACAAGGCGATCGAGATGGTGGGCACGTCGGAGCAGAGCTTCGACGATGCGACGCGCTCGGCGGTGAAGCGAGCGGGCGAGACGATGCGCAACCTGGAGTGGCTGGAGGTCTGCGAGCAGCGCGCCTACATCGCGGGCGGCGAGATCCGCGAGTTCCAGGTGAAGGTGAAGGTCTGGTTCAAGCTCGACGACGGCTCGAAGGAGAGCTGATCTCCATCTCCACCAGCATCGGACGGCGGCGCTCCGCACAGGCGCCGCCGTCGCGCGTTGCCGGATTCCTTTCGCAGATCAAGACCCGAGAGACGTCATCCTGAGGCCGGCCACACTGTACTCTTCGCATGCGCGAATGCGTGCAGGCCGAAGGATCTATAGCACGTCCCACACGTCATTTGCGGCGACGAGCGGCGGCTGCCTGGCACGTTCTGGCGCGCATCGCCCAGCTGACGTGCTGGGCCGTTATGGATCCTTCGGCCTGCACGCATTAGTGCGGACGCGGGTCCGGTGTGGCCGGCCTCAGGATGACGTCTTCTCGGGTAGATGCGTACATCAACCCCGACGCTGTGGGCTGATGAAGATCCGCATCTTCCCTCCGATCCAATGGAATGCATGGGATCGGCACGCGTCTCGCGGTTGGGGGCGTCCTCGAAGTGCTGTTCCGGATCGCGTGACTGGCGGGGAGACGAGCCATGATGCCCATTCTCCGTACCCTCTTCTGCGCCGCGCTGGCGGTCGCCGGCATCGCGGCGTGCGCGCGCTCGGGCGGCCCCGCGCCGGCGGGCGACCGCGACGCGCGCGCGAAGTTCGTGCACGCCATCGACGGCTTCTACGGCCCCGAGTCGGCGAAGTACGATCCCGAGCAGGACGTGTGGTTCATCAGCAACATGCTGGGGTACGGGTCCGACCACGACGGCGCGGGGTACATCGTCCGCGTTCCCGCGGCCACCTTCGGCCCCGTGCAGATGTTCGTCGTGGGCGGCAGGAACGGCGCGACGCTCGACGCGCCCAAGGGGATGGCCATCCACGGCGACACGCTGTGGGTCGCCGACATCGACGTGCTGCGCGGCTTCGACCGGCGCACCGGCGCGCCGCTGGCGACCGTCGACTTCCGCCCGCAGCACGCCACGCTGCTGAACGACGTGGCCGTGGGCCACGACGGGCGGCTGTACGTGACCGACACGGGGATCGGGATGACGCCCATCGGCGTGACGCACCCCGGCGGCGACCGCGTGTTCGTCGTCGGCCCCGACCACGCGGTCGGCGTGGTGGCCGCCGGGCAGACGCTGGGGCGCCCGAACGGCATCGCCGCCACGCCGCGCGGTCAGGGGGTGACGGTGGTCTCGTTCGACCCCTTCCGTAGCACCGTCTACACCTTGGACCTGCGCGGGGAGACGGCGCAGCTGAAGGTGATGGCCACGGGGAAGGGGAAGTACGACGGGATCGAGCCGCTGCCGGACGGGCGGGTGCTGGTCGCCTGCTGGAACGACTCGAGCGTGCACGTGATCTCGCCGGGCCACGACAGGCAGATCATCCGAGGCCTCTCGCAGCCGGCCGACATCGGCGTGGACACGCGGCGCGGCATCGTCGCCATCCCCCAGTCCGTCCGCGACCGCGTGGAGTTCTGGAAGCTGCCGCCGGAGCAGGGGGATTGAGATTTTCGAGCCGGTCACCGGCGACTGAAGTCGCAGCAACAACTACGGGAAGCCTCGCAAACTGCGCGAGGCTGTTCGGCTCGGTTCAGGCGGGGGAGGGCGAGTTCGAGGCTGTCCGGGGGCGTGATACGCACGGAGATGGCAGGAGTGGGAGTCCGCGAAGGCGGACTTTGGGCCGTTGTTGCCGCGATTTCAATCGCCCTTCGTGACCGGGATCGAACCGCAATCGAACGAAAATCGGGGACGGGATCGTGGACGAAACACAGATGATCGGCGACGCCTCGGCGGCGGCGGACGCGTGGCTGGAGCGCATCGACGCGGGCGACGTGGAGGAAACGTGGGCGCGCACCTCGTCGCTCTTTCGCCAGCTGGTGGATCTGCCGAAGTGGAAGGCCTCGTTCGAGCAGGTGACCAGCATCTTCGGGCGCCCGCTCTCGCGCGAGCTGAGCGACACGCAGCACCGCCAGTCCATCCCCGGCGGCCCCGACGGCGAGTACGTGGTGCTGGAGTACGCGACGGAGTTCGAGCGGAAGAAGGAGGCGGTGGAGACGGTGGTCACCGCGCTGGACACCGACGGCGAGTGGCGCGTCGGCGGCTACTTCGTGCGCTGACGGCCGGCACAATGGGAGAAGGATGACGTTTTCGCTACGGCGGTTCGACCTTCCCGAGATGCTGCGCTGCGGGCTGGACCTGCGGCGCGACACCAAGGACGCGGCCACGATGGAGGAGGCCGCGCGGTCGCTGGTGCGCTACTTCCACGAATCGTTCGTGGACGAAACCGGCGAGCGCGAGTGCGCGCTGGTGCGCTTCTACAAGACGCACCCGTACGGCGGGCTGGGGCCGGAGCTGCAGTCGTTCGCGGCCGGGCTGATGGGCGGGCGCGGCCCGTGGGACGAGATGAAGGCGCTGGTCCTGCTCGCCTCGGCCGGGCAGGAGCCGGAGTGGAACGATCCGCGGCAGTCGCGCGGCCACCGCGCCATCCCGCTCCCCAGCGCGCGCATCGTGGAGCAGGCGCCGATGATCGCGCAGCTGGTGCGCGAGATGGGGCTGGACCTGGACGACGTGGTGGCCCCGCGCCCGGAGCTGATCCGCGGGCTGGAGGGGAAGACGTACAACATCTTCTACGTGGCCGACGCGCTGGGGAACCCGGCCATCCCCGCGCAGGACTTCGTGCGCTCGTACGGCATCCGCTCGGTGGTGGGCTGCGGCGGCATCCACATGACCGGCGACCTGTACGCCATGATCCTCTTCTCCCGCGTGCCCATCCCGCCCGAGTGCGCGGACCGCTTCCGCAACGTGGCGCTCGACGTGAAGCTCGCCATCTCCCGCTTCCGCGACGACGCCGTCTTCGACGCGCCCGCGGCCGTGACCGGCTGATCTCCCGAGCACCGGGAATGGAATTCCCGGGCAACAACAGCACGAAGTCCCTGCGGGACTGTGGCCTCGGCATCCATTCGCTCCGGATGCCCGGAGCGAGCCGGAGCCGGTCGCCGAGCCGGACAGCCTTGCTCGCCGGGAATGGAATTCCCGGCCAACAACAGCACAAAGTCCCTGCGGGACTGTGGCCTCGGCATCCACTCGCTCTGGATGCCCGGAGCGAGCCGGAGCCGGTCGCCGAGCCGGACAGCCTTGCTCGCCGGGAATGGAATTCCCGGGCAACAACAGCACAAAGTCCCTCCGGGACTGTGGCCTGGCATCCATTTGCTCCGGATGCCCGGAGCGAGCCGGAGCCGGTCGCCGAGCCGGACAGCCTCGCGCGGTTTGCGAGGCTTCCCGTGGTTGTTGCTGCGGCTTCAGCCGCCGGTGAGCGAGAGGTGAGCTCTCGCTCAGTGGCTGATCGCCGCCTCGGGATTTGATTCGGGAGGAAGAGAGACCGCGCCGTCGGCGGAGGCCGGGTCGCTGCGCGGGCGGCCGCCGCCCAGCAGCTGGTAGAGGATGATGGCGCCGAACGTGGCGGTGCCGATGCCGCCGATGGAGAAGTCGCCCAGCTTCAGCTCCAGGTTCCCCGCGCCCAGCGTCAGCGTCACCGCCGCGACCACCAGGTTGCGGCTGTCGGAGAAGTCCACCCGGTTCTGCACCCAGATCCGCCCGCCCGTGGCCGCGATCAGCCCGAACAGCACAATCGACAGCCCGCCGAGGACGGGGACCGGGATGGTGCCGATCAGCGCGCCGAACTTGGGGCTGAACCCCATCGCGATGGCCACCACCGACGCCACCACGAAGATCAGCGTCGAGTAGATCCGCGTCACCGCCATCACCCCGATGTTCTCGGCGTAGGTCGTCACCCCGGTGCCGCCGCCCGTGGCCGCCACCATGCACGCCACCGCGTCGCCCAGGAAGGCGCGGCCCAGCCAGCGGTCCAGGCTGCGCCCGGTCATGGCGCCCACCGCCTTCACGTGCCCCAGGTTCTCCGCCACGAGGATCACGGCGACGGGCGCGAACAGCGTCATCACGTCCTTGCGGAACACCGGGGCGGAGAAGTGCGGCAGCCCGATCCACGGCGCGGCGGCGAGCGCGGTGAAGTCGATCGCCTTTCCCATCCCCATCCAGTTGGCCAGCAGCGCGTAGAGGGCGTAGCCGATCACGCCGCCCAGCAGGATGGGCAGGCGCCGCAGCATCCCCGGCGCGTACACGGCCACCGCGGCCGCGGCCAGCGCCGTCGCCAGGCCGATGGCGGTGGCGAACGGGCTGCCGCCCACGTCGCGGATGGCCACCGGCGCCAGGTTCAGCCCGATCACCGCGACCACGGCGCCGGTCACCACCGGCGGCATCAGCCGCTCCACCCAGCGGTAGCCGGCGAACATCACGATTACCCCGATCACCGCGTAGACCGCCCCCGCCGCGATGATCCCGCCCAGCGCCACGCCGATGTTGGGGTTGGGCCCCGGCGGCCGGTACCCGGTAGACACCAGCACCACCGAGACGAACGCGAAGCTGGAGCCCAGGTAGCTCGGCACCCGCCCGCCCACCACCAGGAAGAAGATCAGCGTGCCGATGCCGGAGAAGAAGATGGCGGTGTTGGGGTCGAAGCCCATCAGGATGGGCACCAGCACCGTCGCGCCGAACATGGCGAACACGTGCTGGATGCCGATCACCATCGTCTGCCCCCAAGGCAATCGCTCCTCGGGGCCGATGACGCCTTCCTCCTTCAGCTTCCAGTGCGGCAGGAACCCTCCGTCGTCGCGATCGGGCATGCGTGTCCTCAAGGGTCGGGAGATGGGGATGGAGATGGGAGATGGACGGGCAGGATGGAGACAAGCATGCGGCGCCGCGCCGTTTTCGCAAGGGAGCCGCGGGATTTCGCTCCCGCGGACCCTCGACGGACGGCGATCAGCGGGCCGGGCGGAGCACCGACGCCGCGGCGCAGGCGGCCTTCAGCCCGCGGGCGTAGTGGCCGTCCGGGCGCGGCGTCTCCCATGGAAGCCCGTTGTAGGTGTCGGCGTGGCGGACGGCGCCGTGCAGGCGCATGCTGCGCGCGGCCAGGCGCGTGCGCCCCTGCGCGCAGTCGAAGTCCATCTCGTACTCGGCCGAGTCGAACGAGGCCGAGTCCGGCCCCACCGGCCGCACGTACTCGATGCGGAAGCGGCCGTGCAGCACCCCGCCCGCGCGCCGCGCCAGCCTGGCCGTGTCGACCGACGTGCGCGCGAGGCCGGTGTGGCGCACGATGGTGTAGCCCGCCGGCAGCGCGGGGAGCGACAGGTCGCTGGAATCGCGCACCGTCTGGTAGCGGCGGTCCATCTCGTCCAGCTCGCCCGGTCCCATCCAGTCGAGCTCCACGTGCCGCACGGCGCCGTCGAACGAGACGTACATCACCAGCTCCGACAGCCCCGCCTCCCAGTGCGCGTACGTCGCGGTGACGGAGTCCGGCTTTCCGTGCGCCGCCGTGAACGAGTCCACCAGCGCGGCGAAGCGCGGGTCCACCGCCGCGCGCCGCGCCATGTCCGCGACCACGATCCCCACCAGCCGCCCGTCCTGCATCTCCGCCTTCAGCAGCGTGCCGTCGCCGCGATGGAAGTACAGGTCGTGGAACCGGTCCTCGCGTCCGTACGTGAACCCCTGCGCCTCCAGCCGCGCCCGCGCGCTGTCCGCCGGAACGCGCCAGGGAATCCCCGCATACAGCAGCGCAGGCGGCGGCGAGGTGGCCGCGGCGGCGCTCGCGCACACGGCGAGAGACAGCAGGAGCCGGATGGGATTGAACATGGGGAGAAGGGGGCGGAATGGAGATGAAGAGCACGCGGAGAATCGATTGACTTCCGCCCAAGCTACGTTCGCCGTGAATCCTCCACCATCCTTGACCTCACGCGGAGCCGCCGAGACGCGGAGGAGCAGGACGAACACCTCCGCGTCTCCGCGTCTCCGCGTGAGATCCCGCGATGCCGGGGAGACGCAGAAGAACCGGCCGGAGCACGTTCGCGCTCCGGCCGATTTCCATCTTCCGTCCCTTACCGTCAGCGTGTGTTCGCCGTGGCCAGGAAGTACTCGCGGAAGTACGTGGCGGGGATGGTGCCCATCCGCATCAGCCGCTCGTGGAAGTCCTTGGCGGTGTAGGCGCTGCCCTTCGCCTGCCGGTACGCGTCGCGGAGCGACTGGATGGCCGTCTTCCCCAGGTTGTAGGTGATGGCCTGCGTGGGCCACTTGCTGTAACGGTAGATGGCCCGCTGCGCGCCCTCGGCCACCGCCTTCGCCGCCGGGTCGCTCGCCGCCTTCGCGCGCGCGCCGGGGAAGAAGTTCACGTTGGCGTTGAAGTAGTCCACCGCCTGGTCGAAGGTCATGCGCCCGGTGTGAAGCCCCACGTCCACCACGATGCGCACGGCGCGCAGGAGCTGGCCCTGCAGCTCGTACATGTACTCGCCCGGCGTGTAGAAGCCGTACGGACGGTCCGCCGTGGCCTCGCTCATCAGCTCCTCGGCGTACAGCGCCCACCCTTCCGCCGCCATCGAGTCCTCCCACATCGAGCTGCTGTCCTCCACCGCGCCCGGCGTCAGCCAGCGGATGTTGGAGATCTCGTTCGCGTGCTGCGTCATGTACTTGAAGTGCCAGTCGTGCCCCGGGAACCCCTCGTGGATGGCCGTGTCGGCCACGGAGGAGCGGTTGTTCTCGCGCAGCGCGGCCGGATCGTTCCCCGTGGGGGTGAGATAGAACCGCCCCACGCCGGTCTTCTTGAACGGCGGCGCCGAGTAGTACGCCGCGTCGATGGTGCTGCGCAGCACCGGGGGCGTGGGGTACACGTCCAGCCGGTAGTCGGCGGGGATGTCGAAGAGCTGGCGCTCGCGGCCGTACGTGACGGCGCGGCGGCCGGCGTCCACGTACCACTGCAGCAGCTCCTCGTCGCTCCGCGGCGCGTCCTTTCCCAGCGACTCCATCACCGCGCGCACGCTGGCGTTCTTCTCGTCGCGCGTGCCGAACGGCAGCCCCAGGTTGTTCTGCCGGGAGATGGCCTGCGCCACCTCGTAGATGCGGTTCTGGTAGACCTCCACCTGCTGCTGGCCGTAGTCGTACAGCTGCGCCGCCGTGCGCGTCTCGCGCAGGTTGTTGCGCAGCCGCCACTCGTACTCCTGCGTGCCCACGGCGAAGCGGTCGGTGCGGTCGGTTCCGTAGGTCTGCTGCAGGAACTCCGCGAAGCGCGTCCACGCCTGGGCCGCGGCGGCCGACGCCTGCCCGATGCGCGCCAGCATGGCCCCGCCGAAGCCGCGGCTGCCGATGAACTTTTGCGCCTGCTCGCCCAGCGTGGTGCGGAAGTAGTCGGCGTTCGAGCGGCTGCCGGCGATCCCGTCGCGCTCCACCATCCGCCAGTCGGGCAGGTTGCCGCGCTGCTTCCCCGCCAGCAGGTTCGCGCGCGCGGCGTCCAGGTACGCGGGGATGCTGGCGACGCGCTTCGCCACCATCTCCCACTCATCCTCGGTCCCCAGCAGCCCGTTGCCGGCGTCGGTCATCTGCTGGATCTGCCAGTCCACGCCGCGGAAGGGCTCGGCCACGTAGGTGTCCACCGAGCGCTCGTAGTAGCGCTGGTCGCCCACCTGGTGGAGGATGAAGTCCAGCTGCGCGCCCAGCACCTCCCAGTCGATGCGCTCCTCGGCCGTGAGCGTCGACGGGGCGATGGCGTCGCGCGCCGCCTTGATCTCGCGGTAGAAGGCGAGCTCGCGCTGCAGCGCGGCCCGCGTCCAGTCGCGGTAGCGGGTGTTGATGTCGCGCAGCTCGGGCGAGTACGCGTCGCCGCCGAGATACGTCGCGGTAACGGGGTTGAGATCGAGCACCTTCACGAAGTAGCGGTCGCGCAGCCGTCCGAACGCGCTCTGCGCGCCGATGGCCTGCGCCAGCAGGCCGCCGCGGTCCAGCTGCGGAAGGATGCCGAGTGCGAGCGCGGCCTGCGCGCCCTGCCGGAAGAACGAGCGTCGGTCCAAGGGAGCCCCGGGGTGCGGGTCGTACGATGCGCGGCGAATCGGATGCGCCGCGGGTGGATCGGGCAGATCCGGAATCCTGCGGCTCCGCCCGCGCGCGCACAAGTAGCGCGGGTGGGAATGGAGATCAGGATCGGCCATCGGCGGGAGATGAGATCCCCTTTCGTTCCACGATGTTCCCGCTCGCTTCCCAGGCATCGCTGGATCTCACGCGGAGACGCGGAGACGCGGAGGTGCACGCCAAGCGCCTCCGCGTGAGATCTGCCCAGTACGAGAACATCCGTCGTCAGGTCCGTCGAACGGGTGCGAAGAGCGGCCCGAGGCAGTATTCTCTTCATTGTCCCGATCGACGCCCTCCGCTCCACCCTTCCCCATCCCCCGAATCTCCATGGACTTCATCGACATGCTCCAGGCGCTGGCCACGCGCGTCTCCAAGCAGGTGAACATGCTTCTCACCGAGGAAGCGACCAAGAACGCCATCGTGATGCCGTTCATCAACGCGCTGGGCTACAACGTGTTCGACCCGGCCGAGGTCACGCCCGAGCTGAACTGCGACGTCGGCATCAAGAAGGGCGAGAAGGTGGACTACGCGGTGCTGAAGGACGGGCAGGTGGTGATGCTGTTCGAGTGCAAGTCGGTCGGCACCAACCTGGACCGCGTGACGCCCACGCAGCTCTTCCGCTACTTCACCGTCACGCAGGCGCGCGTGGGCGTGCTCACCAACGGCGTCATCTACCGCTTCTTCAGCGACCTGGAGGAGCCGAACAAGATGGACACCAAGCCGTTTTTGGAGTTCAACCTGTTCGACATCCAGGAAGCGGTGGTGAGCGAACTGAAGAAGATGACCAAGCCGCACTTCGACCAGGCGGCCATCGTGGAGACGGCGGGGGAGCTGAAGTACGCGCGCGAGATCAAGCGGGTGATGGCCGAGCAGCTCGCCGCGCCGTCGGACGACTGGGTGCGCTTCTTCATCGGCGCGGTGTATACGGGACGGGTGACGCAGGCGGTGCGCGACCAGTTCAAGCCCATCGTGCAGAAGGCCGTGCGCCAGTTCGTGAACGACCAGATCAGCGACCGCCTGAAGTCCGCGCTGGAGCGCGACCCGGCCGAGGCCGCCGCGCAGGAAGCCGCCGCCCCCGCGCCCGCCGAGGCGCCCGCGAAGGAGGCGGAGGTGGTGACGACGGACGACGAGCGCGAAGCCTACTTCATCGTGAAGGCCATCCTGCGCGAGGAGGTGGACCCGGCTCGCATCACCCCGCGCGACGTGAAGAGCTACTTCGGCATCCTGCTGGACGACAACAACCGCAAGCCGCTCTGCCGCCTGCACTTCAACACCGCGCAGAAGTACGTGGGCTTCTTCGACGCCGGCGACCGGCAGGAGGAGCGTGTGGCCATCGACCGCATCGACGACCTGTACCGCTTCGGCGCGCGGCTGAAGGCTACGCTGCGGCTGTACGAGCCGGCGAAGAAGGAGGAGAAGGCGGAGAAATAGCGTCCCCCGAACACCCGCCGCAGGGTGGCCGGGGTGGGGCAGGGGAGATACATTCGCCCCCTGCCCTGGCTGCTGCGGAGTGACGACGGGACGGGTGCGGTGGACTGGAGCAGCCAGGGCGCCTTCGACGACGAGAGGCCGGCTTCCCGCGCGGGGAGCCGGCCTCTCGTCCGTCGGGGGGTGATGCGGAGCGCGCGGGCGACGTCCGGCTTTCGCCGCGCGGCGCATCGTGCAAGATTGAGCGTGAAATCTCCCGCGCGATTCATCTCATCCGATCCCCCACGCCACCTCCGCGATCCCATGAAGCGCACGCTCCCGCTCGCCGCACTGGCCCTTGCCGCCGTAGCCGCCGCCTGCGCGTCGGGCGGCACCCCGGAGCCGGCCACGACCCGCACGGTCTTCACCAACACGCAGCGCGGCATCGCCATGCCCGAGGGCGGCACCGACATGGCAACGCTGACCGCCACCGGCGTGGCCGCGCAGACCACGATGAGCACCGACTCGACCATGCGCGCGCTGGCGGCGGCGTACACCATCCTGCACGTGCCGCCCACGCTGGTGGACCCGGACGCGCACCGCGTGGGCAACCCGCGCATGGCCGTGCGCTACAACCTGAACGGCGAGCCGCTGAGCCGCTTCGTGAACTGCGGCGAGACCATGACCTCGGTGCGCGCGGACCGCGAGCAGATCTACCTCGCCGTCATCTCCACGGTGCGTCCCAACCCCGGCGGCGGCAACACGGTGGAGACGACGGTGCAGGGCGTGGCGGTGGACCGCACCAGCGGCAACAGCAACGGCATGGTCCCCTGCTCGACCACCGGCACGCTGGAAAGCCGCATCCACCGCACCGCACTCGGCATCCGCTGACCGGTTCGCGCGCGGAAACGCACGCCGCGGAGGAGCAACATCGCTCCTCCGCGGCTTTCGTTTTTGGATCGGGATCCGGCCGCCGACGCGGGCCAGCCCCCCTCACCGGCGGCCGAAGCCGCAGCAACAACCACGGGAAGCCTCGCAAACTGCGCGAGGCTGTTCGTGCGGCGACCGGCTCCGGTTCGCTCCGGAGGATCCCAGGCGAGTGGATGCCGATGCCGCAGTCCCGAAGGGACTTTGTGCTGTTGTTGCCCGGGAATTCCATTCCCGGTGAGCGAGGCTGTGCGGTGCGGCGACCGGCTCCGCTGCGCGGATGCCCCTCAGCTGGCAACGGCGCGGGAGACCAGGTCGGCGAAGCGCGGGTCGGTGCGGATGGGGTCGAGCAGGCGGTCGCCCTCCAGCGTGGTGCGGCGCACCGCCTTGCCCTCGACCGCGCAGGCGAGCGCCTCGAGCGCGCCGGGCGCGTCGTGCGCCTGCGCCAGCGCGCGGGCCAGCGGGTAGCAGACGAAGGCGTTCTCCGGGCGGAGCTGGCGCGCGACGCGGAGCGCGGCGACGGCCGAGGCCCAGCGCTGCGCCTGGATGAAGGCGCCCGCCTGGTCGCTCACCTCGATCATGGCGATGTTCAGCATGCGCGTGGCGGTGTGCGACGCATCGCGGTCGGCCGTGCTGTCCTGCTCCTGCCGCCGCAACTCGGCGATGCGCAGCGACGCCGCCGCGCGCGAAGGCACCGTCGCCGGGTCGCTGCCCAGCACGGCGCGGAGCGAGGGGAGAGCGTCGCGATACTGCTGGTACTGCTGCGCCAGCGCCCGGTGCCGCGCCCGCTCGCGCGCCACCGCCGGGTCGCTCGCCAGCGCGGCCATGCGCGCCTGCACGGCCGCCACGTCGTGCAGCCCCTGGAAGTCGGCCAGGAGCGCGCGGTATTCGCGCAGCGCCTCGCCCTTGCGCCCCGCAGCGTCGGCGGCCTCGGCGCGCGCGAGGCCGGCGCGGAAGAGCGAGTCCACGAAGGCGGTGTCGCGCGGCGCGGCGCCCCCCTGGATGGCCTGCAGCTGCAGCCAGTCCAGCGCCTGCGCGGCCACATCCTCGGGCGGCCACTGGTGCCCGCCCGAGAAGCGCGCCAGCCGGTGCGGGAAGGGCGTGGCGTCCAGCGCCGAGTCGACCGCCGTCACCTCGTCCAGGTTGAAGTCGGTGCTCCCCGTGGTGGCGAAGAAGGCGAACGGGTGCGCGCCGCGCAGGCTGGCCATCCACAGCACCGGCGTCTGCGGGAACCCGGCCCCGGCGCCGATGACGCCGGCCACGTTGGAGTCCAGCGTGCGCGCCACCAGCCACGCGTACCGGGCCATCCCCGAGAACCCGCCGAAGTACAGCCGCCGCGGGTCCAGCGACAGCCGCTGCTGCGCGTCGGCCAGAATGGCGTCGACAGTCACGTCGTTGCGCGCCATGGCGGCGGCGTCGCCGTTGCCGACCTCGTAGCCGCTCATCAGGATCCAGCCCCGGCGCTCGGCGGCGGCGCGGAAGCGCTCGACGGGCACCAGCGCGCGCCCGCCGGGGTCGATCAGCACCAGCAGCGGCCACTGCTCGCCCGAATTCCACCGCGACGGGAGATACAGCGCGTAGTGCCGCGACGTGTCCGACGCGGACTGCACCCGCTCGACCACGGTCCCGCGCGGAAGCGCGTCGTCCTGCGCGCGCGCGGCGCGGGCGCCCGCGAGGGTGGCGATGGAGAGAAGTGCGGCGGCGGACAGGGTCTTCATCGCGGCGGCGCTCGGGTGGGGCAGGGGGATCCACAGGAATGATGATGCGCCCGCGCCCGATCGCCAAGCCTGCCGTGGCGAAGCGCGGATTTCGCCGCGCGAACCGCCGCGGGCGAGGGGCAAGAAGAAGTGCGGAAGTGCGTGAGTGCGGAAGTGCGTTCAGCCTCGGTGTGGAGCCGCCTCTCGCGCGAACAGCCACGCACTCACGCACTTCCGCAAGTTGTGGCGGCTCAAAAGTTTGCTTTCGCGGGGGAGACGAAGCGCGCATCTTCCCCCCTGCCGCCGCCGGGGGAGTGACGACGGGCTGGTGCTGCCGGACCGAGACACCTGGGAGGGTACGATGGGCGACGCGAGGAAGATGGCCGACTGCAGGATGTTCCCCAGCGACAGCGGGTGCACGCTGACGATCTCGGGGAGCGAGGACGAGGTGATGCGCGTGGCCCTGCGCCACGCCGTGGAGGAGCACGGCCACCAGGACACCCCCGAGCTGCGCGACCAGCTCCGCAGCATGCTGGTGGACGAGCGCGCCGCGGCTGTTACGTCCTGAGAAAAGAAGTGCGGGAGTGCGTGAGTGCGGAAGTGCGTTCGGCTCGGGTGTGAGCCGCCCTTCTCGCCCTCCGGACCACCGCGTGAGGGATGCGCGCCCGGAGGGCCGGGAACCCGGCGGGGCGGCCGCGGGGATGTGGGAGATGCGAGACGGGGCCGCGGACGCGGCGAATCCGCCGGGGGCCCGGCGCCGTTGGCAACGGTAGTATCGTTGCCTACGGCGTGCGCAGCCCGTTTTGGCGCCTCGGCGCCAAACACGCCCAAACCCGATTCGTCGTTGTTCTTACGATGTCCGACATGAAGAAGCGCCGGCCCCGAAGCTCGGGACCGGCGCTTTCCGTCACACAGCCGACGACTCGCTCAGTGGTCCTGGTACGGGCGGCCGGACTGGATCAGGCGCTGGCGGGCCGTGTTGCCGGGCACCGCGATGTGCGTGGCCGGGTCGTACTCCTTGCCCACCGCCGGGCTTCCCTGCGGCACCCAGATCTGCACCAGCGTGTTGGTGTAGCTGTACGGCAGGTAGCGGATGTAGTAGCCGTCCGGGTGCAGGCTCCAGCGCCCCGACGGAACCGCGCGGCTCCCCTCGCCCATGGGCGCCATTCCGGCCAGCACCGCCACGCGCTCCAGCTGCTGGTACGAGGTGCCGGGCTGGGTGACCAGCTGGCGCAGCTGCGCCTCGGCCTGGAACACCTGCCGGAGCAGCGGCGGCATGCGGTTGGTGGCCGCGTCCAGCGCCGGGCCGGGAACCAGGTCCAGCGCGGTGCGGTTCAGCGCGGCCAGCTGGCGCGGCGTGAGCAGCTGCGAGGCCGTCTGCTTGAGGTTGGTGTCCAGGTCCTCGAACTTGCTGCGCGCGATGATGGCCCACAGCAGCACCTGCACGTCGTGCTGCGGGATGTTGGGGCGGTTCACCGAGTTGCGCACGATGGTCATCACCGCGTCCTCGGCCGGGCCCTTGGGCGGCGCGTAGAGGTAGCCGTCGCCGCCGCCGGGGCCGTGCGTGCCCGCGTGCAGGCAGTAGCTCTGGTCGTGGAACTCGTAGTACCCCGGCTGCAGCACGAACCCGCCGTTGGGGGTGCGCTGCAGCTGCATCAGCGAGCGCTTGGACTCGCGCGGGGTGAAGTTGTCGAGCGAGTCCACCGCCCAGCGCGCGTCGGGCAGGCTGGTGGTGATGGGCGCGTCACCGCGCAGCACGGCGTCGAGGTTGGCGCGGCCGGCAAGGCGGCCCGCGGCGCGGCCCAGGCCGCCGATCTGCGCGTCGGCGGGCACGGCCAGCGCGGCCAGAAGCGCGCCCGCGCCCAGCACGGCAAAGCTTCGTCGGGTCATCAGGTTGGACATCGGGGGTTTTCCTCGCGGTGGAGGGGACAGCGGTGGGACCATCGGCGAACCGCCGATGGAGTAAGAAGTTATCCGGGTTCCGCCGGGTGCGCCAGTCCGGTCGCGCCCCGTCCGTTCCCCGCTTCGCCCGCCGCCGAACCCGAGCGCGGCCAGTCTCCGTGGCGGATCCACGGCAGCCCCTCCGCGCTCGCGGCGTACAGATACGCGTGCGCCCGCAGCGGAGTTTCGCCCGGCATCTCGACGTCGACGGGAGAGAGCCGGAAGTCGCTCCCCTCGTACGCGTCGAGCGCGGCCATCACCTCGCCCGCGGAGCCGGCGTCGAGCTCGAACAGGTCGCCGCGCACCACGTCGCCCGCGTCGGCGCTGGCCACGGCGCCCGCGTACCACGAGATGGCGTAGAGCCGCGCGCGGATCGTTCCCGCGCCCAGGTAGCGCGAGCGGGCGTGGAGAAGGCGCGCCATCTCGTTCTCCTCGCCCTGCCGCAGCGAGCCGTAGACGAAGAGCCTCCTGATCTCCATGACCAGCCTCGCGGTTGAACCAATCGATCAATCGCGTACGGACGTCATCCTGAGGCCGGCCACGACGTAATCCGTTTCACACAGGCGCTTGCAGGCCGAAGGATCTATCGCCGGTCCAGCACGTGAGCTTCCGATTCCACGCCGCAGCCGTCTTCCGGATCGCGCATCATCGCCATCGTCATACGGAATTCGGGGATCCATCGTGCAACCCGGCGGCGCACGTGCGACCTCGCCGATAGATCCTTCGGCCTGCAACCGCTTGGTGCGGAGCCAACGACGGCGTGGCCGGCCTCAGGATGACGTCCCTTCGTGCGTTCGGAATGCACAGGTGATCGCCAGATCCGGCGTCAGTCCCGCCGCCCCGACGCGGCGGAGCAGATCGCCTGGATCACCTGCTCGCCCATCGTCTCGGGGACGGTCGGCTCCCAGCGCGCCTGCGGCGGGGTGAGCGACTTCACCACGCGGGTGCCGTCGTACTCCACCAGCTGCAGCGTCATCATCCGCCCGCCGCTGCAGTCGATGCGCTGGTGCTCGATGGTGTAGGAGTACCGGCTGCCGTCGTCGTTCTCGGCATACTCGGCGTGGTCCCACCGCGTCCACACGTCCAGCGTGCCGTCGGAAAGGCGCGACGCGGTGGCGGGATCGAAAGCCACGCCCATCTCCGTGCCCACGGCCAGCGCCTCCCACCGCGAGTTCAGGATCCGCGCGGCGTACCACGCATCGGCGTCGTCGCTCCCGACCTCGTCGCCCTCGCTCTCCGACGCCGCGAGCATCTCCCCCACCTTCGCCCGCGCCTCGGCGCTGAAGTAGAACTCCACCAGCCGGCCGCCCTCGCGCGCCAGGAACAGCTGGTCGCCCGAGGGGAAGCTCCAGTACGTCAGGCGCGCGCTGGCGCTGTCGGGCTCGCCCAGCGCCTCGCGCAGCTGCTGCGCGCGCGCGTCGAACGCCCCGCGGATCTCCGACGCCTGCAGGTGCGCGGCGAAGGTCATCGCCTCCAGTCCGCCGCCGTCGTCGAAGCCCGCGTACAGCGAGTCGCCGCGCGCGTTGGCGAACGCCCGCGCCGAGGCGCCGCGCGAGCCCGCGGGCGCGAACCCCATCCCCTGCAGCACCGACGCGGTGCGCGCGTACGGCTCGCCCCAGGCGATGCCGGGAAAGGTGAGCCGCTGCTCCGTCTCCGGCTTCTGCGCGTGCAGCGCGCCGGCGGTAGAGAGCACGAGGGCGAGGAGGAGCGAACAGAGCTTGAACTTCACGGGATCATCGGGAGATGGAGATGGACGGATGGAGGCGCGTCCCCGGGGTGCCGAGGGAGGAAGTCGCGGCCGGTGCTCGAATGGAGACGCGCGAACATGCGGGGCGTGGCAAGATGTTGGATGGCAAAAGATTACAAAACCTGGCGAATCGCGCCAGTCCCCGGCGTGCCGGCTCCTTGTCCCGCCGGGGGATGGAGATGGACGACGAAGCGCCCGGCGTGCGTGGCCGGGCGCTTCTCCATCTCCCGCCGGCTGATGCCGGTCAGTGCAGCGCGCCGCGCTTGTAGATGAGCATCGGGCCGATGAGCCCCGCGTCGCCGCCCGTCTCCTGCCCGGTGCGCGAGTGGTAGAGCCAGAGCACCGAGCCGTGGTCGTCCGCCCCCGGCCCCACCTGCGACGGCACGGGCCAGTTGTAGACGCGCGTCTCGCCCGGCGCCACCGGCGCGTCGTCGCCGTCCACGCCCAGCCCCGCCGCGTCCGACGAAGGCGTGGCGGAGAGCGCCGCGTCCATCTCCGCGTGGTGCAGCACCGCGTCGGGGTGCACGTTGGCGGGGAAGCCCACGCGGTTGCGGAACACCACGCGGATGGTGTCGCCCACGTCGGCGCGGATCAGCGGGCCCAGGAAGGCCAGGTGCTTCCACTCCACCGGCCGCGGCTTCACGCGGGTGAACGAGGCGTCGGTGTACTCCTGGTACACGGCCGTGCGGTACCCGGCCTGCGCCGCGCCCCCCGCCGGCGCGTACGACACCTCGTCGGCGGCGATGTAGTAGGTGCGCACCTGTCCCGCTGCCGGGCGCATGTACTTGTAGGCGCCGAGGCCGCCGGTAACCGCGAGCACCGGCACCGCGAGCGCGAGGACGACGGGAATGCGCATGGGACCTCCTGGGCACTGCTGGCGGGGGCTGCGTGCGGGCCGCGAGCATGCGGTCCCGCGAGAGGGGAAATCAATCTAACCCGTTGCGATGAAAAGCGGGAGGTGCTTTCACCTCCGCGGATCGAACCCGCGGTGTTTCCCCCCGGAACGACGCGGGGACCGCGCCTCGCGCGGTCCCCGGTCCGGGACGATCGGGATCGCCCGCTACTCGTCCATCCCGTGGCGGGCCCAGCCCTCCACGTAGCGGAGCACGGTGTGGTTCTCGATGGAGGTGAACCAGCGGTCGTGGATCTCGCGCCCCTCCACCGTCTTCACCAGCCACTCGCGGAACTTCTGCGGGCCCTCCAGGTCGGTCCAGTAGGCCTCGTTCACGAAGCGGGGGCGGCCCCGCACCTCGTGCGGCATCAGGTAGCTGCCGGTGAAGCCGTCCAGCAGCTTCCAGCTGCGGCGCTCGCTGCAGCCGAACTGGCGCGCGGCCACGTCCAGCTTGGCGTCGAGCCACTCGATGAAGCTCTGCTCGTCCACCCCGCGCTTCACGTCGAACAGGTGCACCACTCGGATCATCCGTTCCTCCTCCCGAACACCAGTTGAACGAGCTTCTTCACCGGGTCGTAGTGCCGGTCCACCACCCGCTCCTTGAGCGGGATGATCGCGTTGTCGGTGATGCGGATCCCCTCGGGGCAGACGTCGGTGCAGCACTTGGTGATGTTGCAGTAGCCGATGCCGCCCTGGTCCTTGAGATAGCGCGTGCGCTCGGCCGTGTCGAGCGGGTGCATCTCGTACACCGCCGCGCGGGTCAGGAACGCCGGGCCCATGAAGCGGTCGTGCTTGCCGTGCGAGCGCAGCACGTGGCACACGTCCTGGCACAGGAAGCACTCGATGCACTTGCGGAACTCCTGCGGCCGGTCCACCTCGTGCTGCTGCATCCGCCAGGTGCCGTCGGGCGCGTCGGGCGGGCGCGGCTGGAACGGGGGGATGGTCTTGTGCACCTCGTAGTTCCACGACACGTCGGTCACCAGGTCGCGGATCACCGGGAACGCCTTCATGGGCGTGAGGGTGACGGGCGCGTCGTCGGGAAGCTGGTTCAGCCGCGTCATGCACATCAGCCGCGGCTTGCCGTTGATCTCGGCGCTGCACGAGCCGCACTTCCCCGCCTTGCAGTTCCAGCGCACGGCCAGGTCGCCGGCCGACTCGGCCTGGATGCGGTGCACGGCGTCGAGCACCACCATCCCCTCCACCACCTCGGTCTCGTACTCCTGGAAGCCGCCGCCCTGCGCGTCGCCGCGCCAGATGCGGAAGCGCCGCGTGCGCCGCGACGCCTTCGCGTCCTGCGCCGTCTGCTCTGCCGCGAACGAGTCGCCGTGCGCCAGCGCCGGTGCGGGAATGGCGTTCGTGCCGGTGGTGCTCATCCCACCTCCGTGATCGTTTGTCCGAACTCCGCCCTCTCCAGATTCCATCGAACCCGAGACGTCATCCTGAGGCCGGCCACGCGGTAACCTCCGTCTGCGCCAGAGCTCGCAGGCCGAAGGATCCATAACCCGTCCCGCACGTCAGTCGCGGAGCTGCGCCTGCCTTTTCCCGCGTCCGAACCTGATACCAGATTCGGGGATCGATCGTGGAATCCGGCAGAGCGCGTGCGACCTCGCTCATAGATCCTTCGGCCTGCAACCGCTCGTGCGGGGCAACTACGGTGTGGCCGGCCTGAATAGAAAGTTCGCGGCCTGGCCCCCACCGGCGACTGAAGTCGCAGCAACAACTACGGGAAGCCTCGCAAACTGCGCGAGGCTGATCCGCTCATTCTGTGGCATCAGCGCTCACGACCAATCTCCTTTCATCCGCCGTGGTCGCGCGCAGCGCGGT
>NZ_DATIND010000060.1 GCF_035474595.1 Longimicrobium sp. | reverse complement strand
TCGGCGCGGCCGGGGGCGCGGCTCTACCGCACCGGCGACCGGGTGCGCTGGCTGGCTTCGGGCGAGCTGGAGTTCCTGGGGCGGACCGACTTCCAGGTGAAGATCCGCGGCTTCCGCATCGAGCCGGGCGAGATCGAGGCGGTGCTGCGCCGGGCGCCCGGTGTGGGGGAGTGCGCCGTGGTCGCGCGCGAGGACGTGCCGGGCGACCGGCGGCTGGTGGCGTACGTGGTGGGTGAGGCCAAGGCCGGGGCGCTGCGCGACCACCTGCGCCAGAGCCTGCCGGAGTACATGGTGCCGGCGGCGTTCGTCCCGCTGGACGCGCTGCCGCTGACGCCCAATGGCAAGCTGGACCGCAAGGCGCTGCCTGCGCCGGAGTACGCGGCCGACGCGGAACGGTACGTGGCGCCGCGCACCCCCGTGGAGGAGGGGCTGGCGGAGATCTGGGCGGAGGTGCTGGGGCTGGAGCGCGTGGGGGTGGAGGAGAGCTTCTTCGAGCTGGGCGGGCACTCGCTGCTGGCCACCACGGTGGTGTGGGGGGTCCGCGAGCGGTTCGGGGTGGAGCTGCCGCTGCGGGCGCTCTTCGAGGGACCCACGGTGGCGGAGCTGGCCCGTCTGGTGGCGGAACGGGGGCCGGTGGCCGTGGCGGGGCCGGAGCCGGAGGCGGCGCCCGCCACCGAGGCCAGCCCGCACCACCTGCTCGCGGTGCTCGACGAGCTGTCGGACGACGAGCTCGATCGCCTCCTGGGCGCGCAAACCTGAAGAACCGGAAATCTGGAATGACCGTCCCCCCCGAGTCCGCCGGCACGCGCTCGCGCAGCGAGAAGCAGGCGCTGCTGCGGCAGATCCTGCTCGAGAAGATCGGCCGGACGCGAACCGCGCCCGCCTCCTTCGCGCAGGAGCGGCTCTGGTTCATCGACCGGCTGGAGCCGGGAAGCGCCGTATACAACATGCCCATGGCATGGCGCCTGGGCGGTGCGCTGGACGTGGCGGCGCTGGAGCGGAGCCTGGGCGAGATCGTCCGGCGCCACGAGGCGCTGCGCACCACCTTCGGCGAGGTGGACGGCTCGCCGGTGCAGGTGATCGCTCCCTTCGGCGGGTTCACCCTGTCGGTCGAGGACCTGTCGGAGCTGGACGAGGCGGAGCGCGAGGCGGCGCTCGGGCGGCGCGCCGGCGAGGAGGCGCGGCGGGCGTTCGACCTCTCGGCGGGACCGCTCTTCGGTGCATCGCTGCTGCGGCTGGGCAGGGAAGACCACGTGCTGCTGCTCTGGATGCACCACATCGTCAGCGACGGGTGGAGCATGGGGGTGCTCTTCCGCGAGCTGTCGGCGCTGTACGCGGCGTATCGCGAGGGGCGGGAATCACCGCTGCCGGAGCCGGGGTTCCAATATGCCGACTACGCCGTCCGGCAGCGCGAGCAGCTGAAGGGCGAGGCGCTGGAGCGGCAGCTCGGCTACTGGCGGGAGCGCCTGGCGGGCGCGCCGGAGCTGCTGGAGCTGCCCACCGACCATCCGCGCCCGCCGGTGCAGACCTTCCGGGGCGCGGAGGTCCCGGTGGAACTCTCCCTGGAGCTGCTGGAGCGGCTGCAGGCGCTGGGACGGAGCGAGAGGGCCACGCCGTACATGGTGCTGCTCGCCGCCTTCCAGGTGCTGCTTTCGAAGTACAGCGGGAGCGACGACATCGTCGTGGGGAGCCCCATCGCGGGGCGGACGAGCCAGGACGTTGCGGGGCTGATCGGGTTCTTCGTCAACACGCTGGTGCTGCGGGCCGACCTATCCGGAAACCCCACTTTCCGCGAGGTGCTGCGGCGGGTGCGGGAGCTGACGCTGGGGGCGTACGAGCACCAGGAGCTTCCCTTCGAGAAGCTCGTGGCCGAGCTGCGGCCGGAACGCTCGCTGAGCCACTCGCCGCTCCTGCAGGTGACGTTCGCGCTGGAGGATGCCCCGGACACCGGCGGGCTCGCGGGGCTGAGCGTGCAGGGAATGGGAACGGGGCTCGACGTCGTCAAGCTCGACCTGTCACTGACGCTGACGCCGACCGCCCAGGGGCTGCGCGGCGTGCTGGCCTACAGCACGGACCTGTGGGAAGCCGCGACCATGCGGCGGCTCGTGGGCCACTTCACGCGCCTGGTGGAGCAGGCGGCCGCCGATCCGGACGTGCGCGTCTCGCGGGTGACGCTGCTGGACGAGGCGGAGCGCCGGCAGGCCGTGGAGGAGTGGAACCGCACGTCCGCCGAGCCTGCCACGGGCGCCTGCATCCACGAGCGGTTCGCCGGGCAGGCCGCGCGCACGCCCGGGGCCCTGGCCGTGGTTGCCGGGGAGGACGCGCTCACCTACCGCGAGCTGGACGCGCGCGCCACCCGGCTGGCGCGCCGCCTGGTGGCGCTGGGGGCCGGGCCGGAGGTCCGCGTCGGCGTCTGCCTGGAGCGCGGCGTCGACGCAGTGGTGGCCATCCTCGCCGTGCTCAAGGCGGGCGCCGCGTATCTCCCCCTGGACCCCGCCTATCCGGCCGACCGGCTGGCGTACATGCTGGCCGACTCGGGCGCGCCGCTGCTGGTGACGCGGGCCTCGCTGGGCGGCCTGCTTCCGGCCGAGGGCGTGCGGAGCGTGCGGGTGGACGCGGACGCGGCGGAGATCGCGGCGGAGCCGGAGGTGGCGCCGGGGATGGCGGCCGCACCGGAGAACGCGGCGTGGGTGATCTACACCTCGGGCTCGACCGGACGTCCCAAGGGCGTGGTGGTCACGCACGCAAACGCGGCCAACCTGCTCCCGCGCGCGGTGGAGACCTTTGGCGCGGAACCGGGCGACGCCGTGCTGCAGACGGCGTCCATGAGCTTCGACGCCTCGCTGCTGGAGGTGTTCGTGGCGCTGCTCTCGGGGGCGGCGCTGCACGTGGCCGGGCGCGAGGTGGTGCTCGCGCCGGAGCGGCTGGCCGCGCTGCTGCGGGAGCGGGAGATCGGCGTGTGGGTGAGCACCCCCGCGCTGCTGGACAGCCTGCTGGAGGATGACTTCCCCGCGCTGCGCACGATCAGCACGGGCGGGGAGCGCTGTTCCGCGGAGACGGCGGCGCGGTGGTCGCGCGGGCGGCGGCTGGTGAACATGTACGGGCCGACGGAGACGACCATCTACACCACGGCGCACGCGTGCGCGCCGGGGGTGGCGGAGGCGCCGCCCATCGGCCGGCCGGTGGCGAATGCCCGCGCGTACGTGCTGGACGCGTGGGGAGAGCCGGTGCCGGCCGGCGTGCCGGGCGAGCTGCACGTGGGCGGCGCGGGGGTGGCGCGCGGGTACCTGGGCCGGGCGGCGCTGACGGCCGAACGCTTCGTCCCGGACCCGTTCGGAGGCGAGGCGGGCGGGCGGCTGTACCGCACGGGCGACCGGGCGCGGTGGCGGGCCGACGGGGAGCTGGAGTTCCTGGGGCGGACCGACGCGCAGGTGAAGATCCGCGGCATCCGCATCGAGCCGGGCGAGGTGGAGAGCGCCCTGCTGGAGCACCCGGGGGTGCGCGAGGCCGCCGTGGTCGCGCGCGAGGCCCCCTCCGGCATCGCCGGCGACCGGCGGCTGGTGGGATACGTGGTCGCGGCGGCCGGCGATCCCCTCTCTCCCGCCGCGCTCCGGGAGCACCTGAGGGCGCGCCTGCCGGAGCACATGGTGCCGTCGGCCGTCGTGCAGCTGGAGTCGCTGCCGCTGACCCCCAGCGGGAAGCTGGACCGGAAGGCGCTGCCGGAGCTGGAGCATGCCGGCGAGGGAGATCGGTACGTGGCCCCGCGCACGCCGACCGAAGAGGTGCTGGCGGGGATCTGGGCGGAGGTGCTGCGCCTGGAGCGGGTGGGCATCCGGGACGATTTCTTCGCGCTGGGCGGACACTCGCTGCTTGCGACCCGGGTGGTGGCCCGGTTGGGAGCCGTGCTCGGCGTCGAGATCCCCCTGCGCGCGCTCTTCGAGGCGACGACGGTGGCGGAGCTGGCCGGGCGCGTGGAGGAGATGCACCGCACGGGGGCGGGGCTCGCCCTGCCTCCGCTGGTGCGGGCCGAGCGGGGCGCGACGGCCCCGCTCTCCTTCGCGCAGGAGCGGCTCTGGTTCCTGCACGCGATGCAGCCGGACGAGGTGGGCTACAACATGTCGTTTCCCGCCCGCCTGGTGGGACGGCTGGATGCCGCCGCGCTGGAGCGGGCGCTGGGGGCGCTGACGGAGCGGCACGAGGCGCTGCGCACCACGTTCCGCCCGGTGGAGCGGGGCGCCGTGCAGGTCGTGCACCCGCCCGCGCCCGCGCACCTGCCCGTGCTGCACCTCACCGGGCTCGCGCCGCAGGAGCGCGATCGGGAGGCGCGCCGTCTGGCCCTGGAGGACGCGGAGAGGCCCTACGACCTGGAGCACGGTCCGCTGCTGCGCGCGACGCTGCTGCGCCTCGCCGACGAAGAGCACGTCCTTCTCCTGGGCATGCACCACATCGTCAGCGACGGCTGGAGCATGGGGGTGCTCCAGCGCGACCTCTTCACGCTGTACGACTCGTTCTCGCGCGGCCCGGAGTCACTGCCGCCGGCGCTGCCGCCGCTGGCGGTGCAGTACGCCGACTTCGCCGTGTGGCAGCGCGGCTGGCTGCAGGGCGACGCGCTCCAGCGGCAGCTCGACTGGTGGCGGACGCACCTGGACGGGGCACCCCCCGGGCTGGAGCTGCCGACCGACCGTCCGCGCCCGGCGGTGGTGAGCGGCCGGGGCGCGGTGATCGACCTCCGGGTTCCCGCCGAAACGACGAGCTCCCTGCGCGCGCTCGCCCGGCGCGAGGGTGCCACGCTCTACATGGTGACGCGAGCCGCCCTGGACCTGCTGCTCTCGCGCTGGTCGGGGCAGGAGGACCTGGTGGTCGGCTCGCCCATCGCCAATCGCACGCGGGTGGAGCTGGACGGCATCATCGGCTTCTTCGTCAACACGCTCGCGCTGCGAACGGATCTTTCCGGAGATCCCACCTTCGGGGAGCTGCTGGGGCGCGTGCGAGAGGTGACGCTCGGCGCGTACGCCCACCAGGACCTTCCGTTCGAGCGCCTGGTGGAGGACGTCGCCCCGGACCGTGGCCTGTCGCACACGCCGGTATTCCAGGTGTTGTTCGCGCTCCAGAACGTGGACGCTGGCGGGGGGGCCGCCAGCGCCGAGTTCCGGCTGGAGCCGTTCGAGGGCGAGATCCGGACGGTGCGCTTCGACCTGGAGCTGGACCTCAGGGAGGTGGGCGAGGAGCTGGTCGGGAGCCTGCGCTTCCGGACCGACCTGTTCGACGCCGCCACCATGGAGCGCTTCGCGGCGCAGTACGGGGTCGTGCTCGCCGCGGCCGCCGCCTCGCCGGAGGAGCGCCTGTCGCGCCTGGCCCTCCTTTCGGACGAGGA